>JARLHH010000013.1 GCA_031292335.1 Candidatus Limnocylindrales bacterium
CGGGAACGCGACACACCCGGCGCGGGCGCCGCCGGCGGCGCGACGTTCGCGCTCGCCTGTTTGCGCGACCACTTCGCCGGCTTCGAGATCGTGCCCGGCGTGGACCTCGTGATGGACGCCGCGGGCTTCGACGCCAAGCTCGCCGCCGCCGACCTCGTGCTCACCGGCGAGGGCCGCATCGACGGCCAGACCGCCTTCGGCAAGACCGCGCTCGGCGTGGCTCGGCGTGCCGCTGCGGCCGGCGTCCCGTGCGTCGCCGTCGGCGGCGGCGTGGAGCCGGAGGGGATCGCGGCCCTGGCTTCGGTCGGCGCGGTCGCGGTCCCGGTCACGGAGCGCCCGCAGTCCGTGGAGCAGGCGATGTCCGCGGGCCCCGCGCCCCTCGAGCGCTGCGGCGAGCGCCTGGCCCGGCTGATCGGCATCGGGCAGAGGCTGCCGGACCGGACGTGACTTCCCCGGCCGGCTGCCGCCCAAGACCGGCATCAGGCTCCCGGCCCGCATCACCCCCTGGCCCTGGCCGGCAACCCAGTGTGCACCGGGTGAGCACTCGGACCGCTGGCGCTGCCCACGGGGTTGATCCTGCGTCACGGGATGCGCCGGCCGACCGCTGACTGGTCGTTCGGGTCACCGGGCGCACGTTGCCGGCAGATCGCGCCGCCCCGCCGGTCGCAGCGAGCACCCGGTGCACGGCGTACCGCGGCACGGCCTCCGGGCGGCGCGTCGTCCTCGGACGCGCGCCGGGTCTCGGTTGTTGACTAAGTCCGTGGACTAAGTCATGCTGCAGTCATGGTCGAGACTGTCAACGTCCACGAAGCGAAGACCCACCTCTCGCGCCTTCTGGCGCGCGTGGAGGCCGGCGAGCGGATCGTGATCGCCCGGGCGGGGCACCCGATCGCGGAGCTGACCCCGATCGCGCACGAACGGCCGCCACGCGTACCCGGCCATGATCGAGTCGTCATCCATGACAACTTCGACGACCCGCTCCCCGAGTTCGAGGAGTACACGTGACGTGCGCGTGCTGCTGGACACGCACGCATTCCTGTGGTGGACGTCGGAAGACGGCCGGCGGCTGTCCGACCGGGCACGAGCCCTCCTCATCGACCCGTCCACGGACGCGCTGGTGAGCGTCGCCTCTGCGTGGGAGATCGCGATCAAGGCTGCCACGGGACGACTCGAGATCGACGGCGAGCCCGAGGCATGGGTGCCTGAACGGATCACCCGGTACGGGTTCTCTCCACTACCGGTCGAGCTGGCGCACGCGCTCCGGGCGGGCCGCCTGCCATTGATCCACCGAGATCCGTTCGATCGCCTCCTGGTCGCGCAGGCGCAGGTCGAGGGGATCCCGATCGTCACCTCGGATCCGTCGATCGCGCGCTACGCGGTCGAGGTCATCTGGTGAGCGCCCGGCCTTCGGGCACCTCTGCCCCGAAGCCTCGACCCCGTTCCCGCCGCCCCGTCGAGCCCGCCCGGGCCTGGGCCCGCAGCCTGCAGCGACGCCGGCCCGGGCTCGTCGAGTTCGTCATCGCAGGGCTGAGCGGGCTGTACGGCGTGCCGGCACCGGCGCAGCGCCTGGACCCGGTGAGCGAGCTGGTCCTGACGATCCTCTCCCAGAACACCGCCGACCTCAACTCCGAGCGGGCGTTCGAGGCGCTCCGCCAGACCTACCCGTCCGGCGGGCCGATCACGACCCACCGCATGCTGCGACCCGACGGGACGGAGGCGCCCCCCGAAGGCTGGGGCGGCGTCGGGCTTGCGCCCGGGGCACCGCCCGACTGGGCGGCCGTCGAGGGGGAGGACGTCGGCGCGCTGATCGAGGTGATCCGGATCGGCGGGCTCGCCAACCAGAAGGCGCCCCGGATCCAGGCGGCACTGCGCGCGATCCGGGAACGGAGCGGCGGCTACGACCTGGGCTTCGTCGCCGAACTCCCGCCGCGCGACGCGCGCGACTGGCTGACGACGATCCCGGGCATCGGTCGCAAGACCGCTTCGATCGTCCTGCTCTTCTGTTTCGGGATGCCGCTCATGCCGGTCGACACCCACGTCGAGCGGGTCAGCCGTCGGATCGGGCTCGCGCCGCCGACCGCAGGGCCCGACGAGCAGCACGAGATCTACGCGCACCTGCTGGCTCCCGACCAGTTCTACGCCGCCCACGTCCTGCTGATCCAGCACGGACGACGGACCTGCGATGCTCGCCGGCCCGCGTGCGACCGCTGCCCGATCGCGCCGCGTTGCCGCTTCTTCGACCCGCGGGCGGAGTGAGCGCGGCGGAAGATCTCGCGGGCGCATCAGCATCGCCGGCCCCGGAGTCGCCGTGAGCCGCGATCTCCGCGAGACGCGATCTCCGCGATCGCCGGCGCAAGCGTGGGCTATCCTCGGGAGGTGTTGATCCCCGGCGGGCCGGGCGGCCACGAACGCCCGGCGCGACTTCTCCTGGTTGACGACGACCCGAACCTGCTGGTCGTCCTGGCCGAGCAGCTGCGCGCCGACGGCTATGACCTGGCCACCGCCCGCGACGGCGTGGAGGCACTGCGGCGCCTGGAGAGCTCCTGGCCGGACCTGGTCCTGCTGGACATGATGATGCCGCGGCTCGACGGCATCTCCCTCGCACGCGAGATCAAGGCGCGTGCCGATCTCCCGATCATCGTCCTGACCGCGATCGACGCCGCCGACTCGAAGGCGGAGCTTCTCGAAGAGGTGGCCGAGGACTATGTCACGAAGCCCTACCACTACCCGGAGCTCCGGGCACGGATCAACCGCGTGCTCCGGCGCCTGGGCGACCGGCTGCCGGGCCAGCGCATCGAGCTGGGCCCGGGGCTCGCGCTGGAGCTGGCGCGACGGTCCGCGACCGTCAACGGCAAGGAGGTGTCGCTCTCGCCGACCGAGTCGCGCCTCCTGTACGCCCTGGCCGCGAACCTCGGGCAGACCGTCGCGACGGAGACGCTGCTCGCCCGCGGGTGGGCCGAGACGGACGGTGCCGACCCGTCGTACGTCTGGGTCACGATGCGGCGTCTCCGCCAGAAGATCGAGCCGGACGCGAACCGGCCACGCCACCTGGTCACCGTCCGCGGAATCGGCTATCGCCTGGAGGCGGACCCGACGTGATCCCGTTCCGGATCCGAATCACCGCGGCCCTGTTGATCGCGGCCCTGGTGCCGCTCGCCGCGTTCGGGTTCCTGCTCACACTGTCGGGCCGGGCGGACCCCGACGGCAGCATCCTGCGGCTCCTGCTCGCCGCGTTCGTCATCGCAGCCCTGCTCGGCGTCGCGATCGCGTTCGTCGTGGCGGGCAGCCTCACCGCGCCGCTGCGCGCGCTCACGACCGCACTCGACCGGATCGCGTCGGGCGACACGAGCGTTCCGCTGCCTGTCCAGGCGGACGACGAGCTCGGCCGCCTGGCGGAGCGCCAGCACCAGCTCGCCGGAGACCTCCTGCGGCGCAATCGCCAGGTTGCGCGGGTCGTGGACGCGGTCGGTACCTACTCGCCTCGCGAGGGCGCCGATCGCCTTGTGGACCTCGCGATCGCCGATGCCCGGGCCGCCTTCGGGCTGATCGACGCCCGGATCGTGCTGGGCGACCCATCGGACATCCCGGCCGAAGAGCGCGTCCCCGGCGATCCCCTGCCGGTTCGCGCGGACCTCCGGGCCGGGGCGGAGCCGCTCGGCGCGCTCGTCGGGCACGCGCCGGCAACCGCCCGCTGGGACCGAGCCGACCAGGACCTCCTGGAGCTGTTCGCCGCAGTCGTCGGGGTGGGCCTGCGCAACGCCGAGCTGTTCGCGCGGGTGGCCGACCAGAACGAGCGGTTGCGGGAGCTCGACGCGGCGAAGGACGACTTCCTGCGCGGCGTCAGCCACAACCTCCAGACACCGCTGGCGCGGATCCGCGCCTATTCCGATCAGCTGGCCGCCGAGACACCCGACCGGCGACTGGGGATCATCGCCGAGCAGAGTGACCGGCTGTCGCGGATGGTGCGCCAGCTCCTGACCGTGAGCCGGCTCGACTCCGGCGTGCTCCACCCGGTACCCGAGGTCTTCGCCCCGGCAGGTCTGGTGCGGCGGGCGTGGGAGGCGCTCGGCGCGACCGGCGTCCCGTTCAGCCTCGACGATCGGTCCGGCGGCTGGCTCGCCCTCGCCGACCCCGACCAGGTGGACCAGGTGATCTGGGGACTCCTCGACAACGCGGTGAAGTACGGCGGCGGCACGCCGATCACGGTGAGCGTGGAGCTCGCTCCCGGGGACGGCGGCACGTTGCGCCTGCGCGTCGCGGATGCCGGACCGGGGATCGCAGAGATCGATCGCGCGCGCCTCTTCGAACGCTATGCCCGCGGGAGCCTGCCCAGCGCCGAAGGCACGGGTCTCGGCCTCTACGTCTCGCGCGAGCTGGCCCGCGCCAACGGCGGTGAGCTGGCGCTGGAACAGCCGCAGGCGGTGCCGGGCGATCCGCGGGCAGGCGGTGCGACCGCATCGGCCGGATCGGCGCAACCTGCTGGCGCGACGTTCATCCTCACGCTTCCCGCGGAATCGCCGACGGAGGGGTGATGACAAGAGGTGATGACGTCCGTCGAGTCCGCGTGGTGGTAGCCTCAACCCATGCACGCTGACACCCCGACGAACGGAGAAGCCGACCCGCTCGCCACGCCCCGCACCATCCGCATGGTCCGTCGCCTCGATGCCCCGCCGACCCGGGTCTACCGCGCCTGGACGGTGCCGGAGGAGCTGATCCGCTGGTTCCCGGAGCGGGTGGAAGGTTCACTCGCGGTGGGAACCCGGAGCACGCTGGTCTTCCCCGACCAGCGCGTCTGGTGGGACGTGACCGTCCTCGAGAGCGACCGCCGCTTCGAGTTCCATTGGCCGTGGCTGCCGGACGAGACGTGGGAGACGACGGTCTCGGTGCACCTGGCGCGGGCCGGCTACGGGACGCTCCTCACGCTCACCGACGGCCCCTTCGACCTGCGGGTCCCGGGCGTGTTGAACGCCTATGCCGAGGCGCTCGAAGGGTGGGGCGAGGCGCTCACCTGGCTGCGCGGCGTCGTGGACTTCTCGTCGGACTTGCGGCCCAGACAGTACTGACCGGCGAGACGGACGCGGCGCGCGGCCCGATCGAGCCTAATCCCAGCCGATGTCCCGGCGCTCCTCGGCCAGGGTGAGCCGGTAGCGAAGCTCTGGCGGAAGCCCCTCGATTCCTCGGGCGAGGGCCGACGCGAAGCCGGCCGCCAGGGGATCGAGTGTCTCCGCGATCGCGCGCTCGGTCACGCGGCGCAGCAGCAGCTTGGACGCGGGGTCCAGCTCGTCGTGCTCGCAGCGTCCCACGACGTCGAGCGAGATCCGGCGAAGCTCGTGGTCGATCCGATCTCGCGCACGGACGACGGCAAGGCGGTTGTCGAGCCAGTCCGCAGCGGCCGTTCGGGCCGCTGCCGGTAGCCTGGTTCGGGCCGCTGCCGGTAGCCTGGCCGGGGAAGCACGATGGGTTGACGACAGCGGCGATTCGGTCATGGCGCGCACCCCCGGCGATCACTGCGCAGCGGCGGCGCGAACCGAGCGGCTGCGCACCTCCGATGATGCGCCTCGCAGTCCACGATGAGCGTCTCGTTTCGATAACGAGGGAGCCTCAACGAGGAGAGGTCGGTTCCGCGCACGCATGGCTGTGCCACCCACGAGTGCCACCCACGAACCGGGGTGCTGCGAAACCCGCCGGATGCCCGAAGTCGTGCCGGCTACGAACGGGCGTGCTTCGGAGCCCGCGCGTTCCCGAGGCTGCGGCGTCTACGAACGACCGTGCTACCGAACCCGCGCAGACGCTGTCATCGGCGGCCGGGAGGCTCCCTCTACCGTCGGCTCGCGAACGCCGCCGTGAAGAGCGCCCGGGCCCCGGGCTTCTGGCCGTGAGTGAGGACGCCCGCCGCGTAGATCCGGGCGGCGACCCACAGGCAGACCACGATCGCCACGACCAGCAGGCCCGACGCGAGCGCGAGGTCGAGCGCACCGGCCTGGCCCGCCGCGAAGCGCGAGAGCATCAGGTAGGGGCTCACGAATGGCACGTAGGAGAGCACGACAACCCAGCCGGCGTCGGCGGGGATGAGGCCGGACGCGGTGTAGACGGCGATGAAGTAGCCGGCCATGCCGACCATCGTCATCGGCGCGACGACCGAGTTGATGTCCTCGACGCGACTCACCAGCGACCCGGCCGCCGCGTACAGGACCGCGTAGAGAAGGAACCCGAGCACGAACAGGACGGCGAACGCGACCAACAGCCCTGTCGAGAGGCCTGAGGCAGCTGACCCCGTGGACGCGGCCGCGCCCAGCAGCAGCGACGCGATCCGGTCCTGCAACAGGAATGCGACCACAGCCGGCACCATGGCGGCCACGTACTGGGTCAGGCCCAGCGCCCCGACGCCGATCACCTTGCCCGCCAACAGCTCAAAGGGGCTCGCCGCGTTGAGGACAATCTCCATGACGCGGCTGCTCTTCTCCTCCGCGACGGACATTGCGACCCACTGGCCGTACAGCACGATCGCGATGAACAGGAAGATGACCAGGGCCTGGCCGGTGAGCGCACCCCCGACCTCACCGGCGAAGTCCTTTGGCTTCTCGCCGGGCGCGGCAGGGGTCGGACCCTCCACTGTGACCGCCGGCGGGATGCCCAGCGCGCTCAGCTGGTCGGCCGGGTAGCCGCCCCGCAGCAGCCGATCGGTGGTGGCCAGGACGCTCGAGGCCTGCCGGAGCAGCGTCGGGACCCGCAGCGTCGGCCCGTCCTTCGAGACGATCGTGAAGGCGAGGTCGCCCGCCGGGTCGCGGGTGATGTCCAGCATCGCCGAGAGGTCGCCCTTTGCCACGGAGTCGCGCCCCACGGCGGCGTCCGCAACCGTGCTGAACGTGAACGGGCCTGCGCCATCGGGCGTCGCCGGCAGGTTCACGGTGGCGTCCAGGCGCGCGACCGGGTCGAACGCGAGCGTCGTCCCGACGTGGACGCCCACCTTCGCGGTCGAGTCGTGGTCGAACCAGCGGACGGCGAGCGGCCCAAGGGTGACCAGGATGGCGGCGGCCACCACGAAGACGGTGGCCACCCGGAAGCTGCGGGTCCGGGCGCGGACCAGGTACTCCCGCCGGGCGATCGTGGCGACGTTGGCGGGCCGGAGGCGCATCGTCAGGCTCCCCCGTTCGCGGGCAGGCCGGCGAGCGTGCGCTCCTCGTCGGGCGCCGCCTGGCGGCCGACCAGGTCCACGAAGACCTGCTCCAGCGACGGATCCGCGATCTCAAAGCGGGTGACGCGCTCCCCACGCTCGATCGCCGCGTGGAGGATCGTCTCCGGGTCGCGCGGGGGAATCACCTCGATCTCGCTGTAGTCGCGCCCGGCCCGGCCCACGTGCACGCCGTCCAGGTCCGCCAGCCAGGGCAGCTCCGGGTCGCCGGCCACGCCAAGCCGCACGACGCGCTTGCCGCTGGCCCGCTTCACGTCGGCCGTCGGGCCGTTCGCGACCAGCCGGCCGGCGTCGATGATCGCGACGGCGTCGCACAGCTCCTCGACGGTCTCCATCTGGTGGGTGGAGAAGATCAGGGTCTTGCCACGCTCGCGCATCTCGAGGAAGGCGGCCTTGAGGAGCGCCACGTTGACCGGGTCCAGGCCGCTGAACGGCTCGTCCATGATCAGGACGTCCGGGTCGTGGAGCACCGCCGCGATGAACTGCACCTTCTGCTGGTTTCCCTTCGAGAGCTCCTCGGCGCGGCGATCGGCGTACTCGGGCACCCGGAAGCGCGTCAGCCAGCCCCGCACGTCGGCGGCGGCCGTCCTGCGGGGGACGCCGTAGAGGCCCGCGAAGAAGACCAGCTGCTCGAGCACCTGCATGCGCGGGTAGAGGCCGCGTTCCTCGGGCAGGTAGCCGAACGTCCGGCGCGGGAGGTCGGTCGACGGCGTGCCCTGCCAGGTCACCGTGCCGGAATCGGCGCGCAGGATGTCCAGCACGATCCGCATGGTGGTGGTCTTGCCGGCACCGTTCGCGCCAAGGAACCCGAAGACCGTGCCGGGTTCCATGCCGAACGTGATCCCGTCGAGGGCCTGGGTTTCGCCGAATCGCTTCCGAAGATCGGTGATCTGGAGGCTCATGGGCGGGGTGGCGCCCCCGGCGCTGCTGCCTTCACCCCTACAGGGTACCGTCCGACGCGGCTCGCGGCGACCGTCGAGCGCGTACGATCGCGGGCATGGACCCGGCTGGGACGCTCATCGAAACGATCCGGCGCTCGGTCATCGGCGACGACGAAGCCGTGGCCGGCCCGTTCGGAATCCGTCGGGTCACCTATGCCGACTACACCGCCTCAGGCCGCTCGCTCACCTTCATCGAGGATTACCTGCGTGACGCGGTCCTGCCGCTCTACGCGAACACGCACACGGAATCCAGCGGGACCGGCCTCCAGACGACCCGCTTCCGGGCCGAGGCGCGCGAGCTGATCCGGCAGGCAGTCGGGGCGACTGACGAGCACGCGGTCATCTTCGTCGGCTCGGGTTCCACCGGCGCGATCAACCGGCTGGTGGACGTCCTGGAGATCCGCCTCCCGGCCGACCTCGACGATCGCTACGGGCTCCGGGCGCGGATCCCCCTCGCGGAACGGCCGGTCGTCTTCGTCGGCCCGTATGAACACCACTCGAACGAGCTGCCCTGGCGCGAATCGCTGGCCGACGTCGTGGTGATCCACGAGGACCACGACGGGCAGATCGACGCCGCCCACCTGGCGGCGGAGCTGGCGCGCCACGCCGACCGGACGCTGAAGATCGGCTCGTTCTCGGCCGCCTCGAACGTCACCGGGATCCTGTCCGATGTGCGCGCGATCAGCGCGCTGCTCCACGCCCACGGCGCGCTGGCCTGCTGGGACTACGCCGCGGCCGCGCCGTACGTCGCGATCGACATGGCGGGAGACGGCCTCGACGCGATCTTCATCTCGCCCCACAAGTTCATCGGCGGGCCCGGCACGCCGGGCCTGCTCGTCGCGCGGAAGGCGCTCTTCCGCAACCGGGTCCCGACCCAGCCGGGCGGCGGCACGGTCGCCTACGTGAACCCGTCCGAGCAGCTCTACCTCTCGGACATCGAGCGGCGCGAGGAGGGCGGGACGCCGGCGATCGTCGAGTCGATCCGGGCCGGCCTGGTCTTCGGGCTGAAGGAGGCGGTCGGCGTCGAGGCGATCCGGCGCCGCGAGGCGTCGTTCATCCACCGGGCCATCATCCGCTGGTCCTCCAACCCGGCCATCGAGATCCTGGGCAACCCGCGCGCCGAGCGGCTCTCGATCGTCTCGTTCGTGGTGCGCCACAGGCAGGGCGACGTGCACGCCGACGGGCAGACCCGGTTCCTCCACCACAACTTCGTGGTGGCCCTGCTCAACGACCTCTTCGGGGTCCAGGCCCGGGGCGGCTGCTCGTGCGCCGGGCCGTACGGACACCGACTGCTGGGGATCGACCTGGAGCACTCCCACGCGTTCGAGCGCGAGATCGCGCACGGCTGCGAGGGGATCAAGCCGGGCTGGGTCCGCGTCAACTTCAACTACTTCATCAGCGAGGCCGTCTTCGCCTACATCCTCGACGCGGTGGACCTGGTGGCATCCGACGGCTGGCGGCTGCTGCCGGCCTACCGGTTCGACCCGGCGAGCGGCCTGTGGAGCCACCGGGGCGGGGTCGTCGAGCCGCCGCTCTCGCTGGGCGCCATCCGGTACGAGGACGGCGCGATGCGCTACAGCGCCCACCGCCATCGCGAGCCCGAGTCGCGCCTGCCCGACTACCTGGCCGAGGCACGGCGCGTCCTGGCCGGCCCGGCGCCGGCGGCCGCAGGCGTCGCCGAGCCCCTCGACGTCGGCGAGGACTTCGAGCACCTGCGCTGGTTCTGGCTCCCGGAGGAGCTCGCCGCCGAGGCGTGACCGGCCGGGCCCCCCAGTTCGGTCGGGCGCTGCCGGGGCGCGGATCAGGCCATCGGCGCGGTGGGCGCGTCGGCAACCCGAACGAGGTTCCGGCCGGCTGCCTTGGCGCGGTACAGGGCCGCGTCGGCCGCGGCGAGGAGCTGGTCCTCGGACTGGCCGTCCGTCCAGCGGCTCACCCCGAAGCTCAGGGTGACGGCCACGTCCCCGCGCGACGTGGGCAGCGGGTGGTCCGCGACCGCTGCGCGCATGCGCTCGAAGAGGGCGCCGGCGTCGCCATCCCCGACGTGCCCGGCCAGGACGACGAACTCGTCGCCGCCGTGACGGCCCAGGACGTCGTGCCCGCGCAGCGACCCCGAGAGCAGGCGGACGAGCCCGACGAGCACCTCGTCGCCGACCTGGTGCCCGTGCGTGTCGTTGACCGTCTTGAACTCGTCCACGTCGCAGATCCCGAGGGCGAGCCCGTCGGGGTGCCGCCCCTCCGCGGCGATCGCGCGCTCAAGGACATCGGAGAACGCCCGGCGATTCAGCGCGCCGGTCAGGGGGTCGTGGCTCGCTTCGTGGGCGAGCGCGTCCCGCGCCTCGAGCAGTCGTGCCTGCAGGTCGACGATACGCCGGCCGACATCGACCCGGGCGCGGAGCTCGCCCGGATCGAACGGCTTTGCCAGGTAGTCGTCGGCCCCGGCCTCAAGCCCCGCCACGATGTCGGCCTTCTCGCCCTTCGAGGTCAGGAGGATCAGGTACGGCGGCCGGTCGGAGGGGAGGCCCCGAACCTGGGCGCACACGTCCGGGCCGGAGAGCCCGGGCATCATCCAGTCGAGGACCGCGAGCGGCGGCGCACCCGGCTCTCGCATCGCCTCCCACGCCTGCGTGCCGTTCACCACGACGGTGACGTCGTGGCCCCACTTCCTCAAGAGGCCGGTGAGGACCAGGCGCGACGTGAGGTCGTCGTCGGCGACCAGGATCCTCATCGGCTCACGCCGGTCCGGCCGGCTCGGGCCGGAGCTCCCCCGTGAAACCGCGCATGGCCTCGCGAAGTCTGCCGAGCTCCGAGTCCAGGTCGGGGAGATGGGCCGTGATCGCCGCGAGATCGCCCGCGACGCCCGCCTTCTCCATCTCCCAGGCCACCGCCCGCAGTGCCTCGCCTCCGACGGTCGCCGCGGCACCCCGGATGGTGTGGGCCCCGCGGATCGCGGACTCTGCGTCGCCCACCACGAGGGAGCTCCGCAGGGCGTCGACCAGTCGGGGGGCGTCCTCGAGGAAGCCATCCACGACAATCCGGGCGAGGTCCGGATCGCCCATGAGCCGGTCCATCATCCCGGCCGAGTCGAACACCTCCGCCGCCGGCCCGAGTGCCCCCACGGGAGCAGCGGGCATAGGCACCGCGGGCGCCTGTGCGGAGGGCGCCTGTGCGGAGGGCCCGGACGCCGCGGGCAGGCGCGGCTTGGGAGACGCCTCCTCGCGTGGAAGCCACCGGTCGAGCGCCTCCGCGAGCGCCTCGGGGGAGATCGGCTTGGTGACGTAGTCGTCCATCCCCGCTTCCAGGCACCGCTCCCGATCGCCCTGCATGGCGTGCGCGGTCATCGCGATGATCGGGACCGCGTGATTGAGGACCGGTGATGCCGGGTCGCGGATCCGGCCCGTCGCCTCGAAGCCGTCCATCTCGGGCATCTGCACGTCCATGAGCACGAGGTCGTACGGGATCGTCTCGAGCGACCGGACCGCCTCGGCGCCGTCCGCGACTGCGTCCGCCCGGAGCCCCAGCTTCTTGAGGATGCCGAGCGCGACCTGCTGGTTGGTGAGGTTGTCCTCGGCAAGCAGGATCCGCACGGCGCCCCGCCGCATCTCACGCACCACGTGCCGGGTGACGATGCGCCGCGGGCCGCCGCCGACCCGCGAGCCGGCCAGGACGGCGGACAGGCTGTCGAAGAGGTCCGATTGCCGGGCGGGCTTCATCAGGTACGCGGAGAACCCGATCGTCTCCATCTGCCGGGCGTCGCCCCGCTGCCCGAGGGAGGTCAGCAGGACGAGCCGGGTCTCCTTCAGCGTGTCGTCGGCCTTGATGGCCCGCGCCACGTCCGTGCCGTCCATGTCCGGCATCTGCATGTCCAGGATGGCCGCCGCGAACGGGTCGCCCGCGTCCCTGGCCCGCGCCAGCGCCAGCAGCGCCGACGGACCGTCCGTTGCCTCCTCGGGCCGTGCGCCCCAGGCGTGGAGCTGGGCGGAGAGGACTTCGCGGTTCGTGGCGTTGTCGTCCACCACGAGGATATGGGCGCCGCGCAGCTCGGCCGCTGGAACAATCGGATGTTCCGACTCTGCCTGCCTTGCGAGGCGCACGGTGAACCAGAACTCGGAGCCGCGCCCTTCCTCGCTGTTCAGGCCGATCTCGCCACCCATCAGCTCCACGAGTCGCTTCGAGATCGCCAGGCCAAGGCCCGTGCCTCCGTAGCGGCGGGTTGTCGAAGCGTCCGCCTGGGTGAACTTCTCGAACATCCACGCCTGCTTCTCGGGCGCGATCCCGATGCCGGTGTCCTTGACCGAGAAGCGCAGGAGGACGTCCGCCCGGGTCTCGGCGGCGAGCGAGACCCGCACCGAGACCTCTCCCACCTGCGTGAACTTCATGGCGTTGCCCGCCAGGTTGAGGAGGACCTGGCGAAGGCGTCCCGGGTCACCGACGAGTTGCGCCGGCACGTCCGGAGACGCGGCGCAGATGAACTCGAGCCCCTTCTCGTGGGCGCGCAGGGCGGGCATGGCCGCGAAGTCGTCGAGGAGGGCGCGCAGGTCGAAGTCCAGCATCTCCAGCTCGACGCCGCCGGCCTCGATCTTCGAGAAGTCGAGGATATCGTTCAGGAGGTCCAGCAGCGCTTCGCCGCTCTGGCGCACCGTCTCGGCGTAGTGCCGCTGGTCTTCGTCGAGCTCCGTGTCGAGCAGGAGGCCGATCATGCCGATGACCCCGTTCATCGGCGTCGGGATCTCGTGACTCATGTTGGCGAGGAACTCGCTCTTGGCCGCGTTGGCCATGTCGGCCTCCGCGGCCAGCTCGACGGCCCGGGCCATCGCCCCTTCGAGCGCCGCGTTCAGGTCCTGGAGCTCCCGCGCGGCCCGCTTGCGCGCCGTGATGTCGCGCGAGATGCCGACCGTCCCGACGATGTTCCCCTCGCGATCCCGGCGCGGCAGCTTCGTGGTCGAGGCCCAGGTCTCGCGGCCGTCGCGGCGCGTCTCCCGCTCCTCGAGGTCCACGATGGGCACGCCCGTCCGGATGATCGCCTGCTCGTCCTCGAACGCGGGCCGGGCATGTTCCTCGGTGAAGAAGTCGGAGTCGCTCTTCCCGATCGCCTCCGACGGATCGTGCAGGCCGAAGGACTCCGCGGTGGTCTTGCTGATCAGGGTGAAGCGGCTGTCCACGTCCTTGAAGTAGATGTGGTCGGGCGTGTTATCCATGAGGGCCTCGAGCAGCGCACGCTGCTCGACCAGCACCTGCTCGGCCTCCATGTGCTCGGTGACGTCGCGGACCGAGAGCACGTAGCCGTCACCGAGCTTCGCGGCGCGCAGGTCGAGCGCCTGGTCGAGCGGCCCGTCTTCCGCGTCATCGTCGACGTAGTGGAACGCCTCGGAGGCGAATGGGACGCCGGTCTCGACGACCTTGACGTACGCGTCGAAGAGCCCGTTCGTGCGGTGGGCAGGGAAGAGCTCGAGCAGCGTGCGGCCGGCCTGGAGACTGCCCGCCGTGCCGCCGATCACGCCAATCGCGGAGTTGGCGTAGTCGATCCGGAAGTCGACGATGCGACCGTGGTCATCCCGCACGGCCGACTGGATCGTGACGCCGTCGAGCATCGTATCGAGCGCAGTCCGCAGCTGCCGCTCCGACGCCTCCAGGGCTGCCTCGCTGCGCTTCCGCTCCGTGATGTCCCGCGAGACACCGAACGTCCCCACGACCTTCCCGTCGCGGTCGGTGCGGGCCAGCTTGGTGGTCGACGCCCACGTCTCGCGACCGTCGGGCCACGTCTCGCGCTCCTCGAGATCCACCACGGGGTGTCCCGACCGGATGATCTCCCGCTCGTCGTCGAAGGCGGATCGGGCCTGTTCCTCGGTGAAGAAGTCGAAGTCGGTCTTCCCGACCGCCAGCGACGGATCGGCCAACCCAAGCGATCTGGCCATGGTCCTGCTGATCCGCGTGAAGCGACTTTCGAGGTCCTTGAAGTAGATGTGGTCCGGCGACTTGTCCAGGAGCGTCTCGAGCAGGGTCCGCTCCTGGATGAGCTCCTGCTCAGCGCGCTCGCTCTCGGTCACGGCCGCGCGACCCCGACCGCGTGCCAGCGTCCGTCGATCTCGACGGCGGCGAGCGGCAGCTGGACCGGGATCTCGTGTCCACCCCGGGGGCGGGTCGCGAGATCGAGCGTGCTGCCGATGGCGGACGTCATCACGATGGCATTCAGCCCGGAGTCGGTGATCGCCCGCAGCCTGATCTCGCTGCGGCGGAGGGCAGCATCCACCAGGTTCCGATCGGCGTTATCGCGCGCCAGCATCTGTGCTCACCCGCATCGAGTCCAGGATGCGCCGTCCCTGGCCGCCCAGGCAGGCGGCGCCGTCACGGCGGACAGCCTCGGCCATGGTCAGTTTGCACGGCCCAACCTCCCGGCGTCATGACGATCCGTCATGACCGTGCTCGCTCGGAGACACCGGGACGCCACGGCTCGAACGTGATCAGGGGACGTGGGGGCGGGGTCTCCCGACGGTCGATTGGAGATCAGGACGCGCCAGGGAACGCGATCGACCGGACCACGTGATGGCCGACCTGGTCGTCCCATCTGCGTCCCCATGGACGGATGCTCTCGATGCGTCGCTCCGGGGCCGCCCGCCGTTCCGACACGCCTGGAAGGGTGGTCTCCGGGGCCGTCTCCCGGGCGGCGCGGAACTCCTCGACGATCGCCGCGGCGCGCGCATACCGCTTCGCGCGCATCGCGAGCCGCCGCACAGAGAAGCTGTCCAGCGCCGCGGGGGAGGTGTTCGATGCTGCGAGGGACTCGGCAAGGAGCTCGCGGAGCGATCGCCGTGGATCTGGCTCGGCGGAGCTGACCAACGCGGCCAGCGACAGCTCCCCGGGTGCGTTGCAGATGTCGATGTCCCGGTGCCCGTCGGCGATGGCCGCCGCGATGACCGACAGTGAAGGTGGCGTCAACTCCAACCCCCTTTCGAGGTTCGGGCGTGAGTCGAGGCGGATTGTGCGGTCGTGATCGCGGGCCGTCATTACGGTTCGTCATCCCCGGCAGACAGAGGAGCGGAAGGCCGTCGGAACTCTCGTGCATCGCTGAGCACAACCCGGCCCCTGGTAGCGGTCAGGCCGAGCCATCGGTAGTCGGTCCCCTCGTCCCCGGCCCGATGATTCGGCTCCGTGCGACGAACGCCGCTGTCTCGTCCTTCGGCATCAACGACCGTCCCGCGACAGACGGTGAGGACGAAGCTTCTGCATCCGCATGCGTCCTCACGAAGCCGCCCAATACGACGGCTGCACCCGCACAAGCGGCGGCGGTCGCCGGTGGAGGTGGGCCAGGCGACGTTCGGCCGCCGGCGGCCCTTGCTGGACCGGGCTCAGGCGTCGGCAGCCCGGCGGAGGCGCTCCAGCTCTCGGCGGAGTCGCTTGCTCGGCCGGCCCTCGCCCCGGACAGCCATGATCCCCGGCCGGACTTCCGTGACCACCGGCGGCGGGCTGTGGTCCACGTAGCATGTCACGGCGACCGGGGCGCCGACGCGCGACTCGATCGGCCGAACAACCTCGACGATGCGCTCGCGGCCGGCGATCAGGGCGTCGACCCGGTCGCCGGCCCGGACCTTCGCAGAAGGCTTCGCCGCATTCCCGTTCACGAGGACGTGGCCGGCGTCACACAGCTGCGTCGCCGCCGGGCGCGTCTTCACGAGCCGCACCGCGCACAGCCAGCGGTCGATGCGGGTCTCGTCGCTCGTGTGATCAGCCATGCTCTCTCGCATCGCACTGCCGCGTCGATCGAGCCGGCTGGACCCCGCCGGAATGTGTGAGGTCGGCCTCGATGCCGTCGAGCAATCTCTGGAGCCCGAACTCGAAGTCGGCATCCTCGGCGATCGCGGCGGGCCCGGCCTCCGGCATCAGCCGCACGAGATTCGGAAACGCATCGGCCGGCAACGACGCGAGGATCGCAACGTACATTCTTCGCAGCTCCTCGAGGCTCTTGCCCTCCGTTTCGGGTCCGCTCAGCGCGCGATTGTCCATGATCACGCTTCCGATCACATAGTTGGTCAGAGAGGCGAAGGCCAGCAACAGCTTGTCGCCGTCGTAACCACCCGTCCGCAGGAGCGCCAGCACGTGCTCCATGACCCGGAGCGTGTTCGGGCCGGCGGGAATGCGAGAGCCGTAGAGCGGTGCGAGGTGGTGGTGCCGCTTCAGCCCGGCGCGTATCTCACGGGCCAGGCCGGCGAGGCGGTCGCGCCACGGCGCCGAGGCGTCGTCGTCCAATCGGACATCCAGTGCGCTTTCATCCAGAACCAGGTCGATCAGCTGGTCCTTGTCCTTGACGTGCCAGTAGAGGGTCGTCGCGCCGGCGCCCAACTCCTGGCCCAGCCTCCTCATCGAGAAGCCTTCCAGGCCTTCGGCATCGATGAGCTTGATGGCGGCCGCGACGATCTGGTCCCGAGTCAGCGGTTGCCGGTCGCGGCTCCGATCGCGGACTTCAGGCCACCAGCCCAGCCGCGCCGGCTTGCCGTCCGATCGGCTGCCCGTCATCCCCTTCCTCCGATACAGAGCTGGAGGCGCCTGCGACTGGCGCTCGCTCGAAACCCAGCCCGACGTCTCGAACAGTGTACTTGACACTCGCACGGTGTACCAGCACTATTCGGACGTGCCCGTCGCGATCTCGACCTCAGGTCTCACCAAGAACTTCGGATCGACGCGTGCTCTCGACGGTCTCGACCTGGCGGTCGAGGCCGGCGAGGTACACGGGTTCCTGGGGCCGAATGGCTCGGGCAAGACCACGACCATCCGCGTGTTGCTCGGATTGCTTCGTGCCGACTCCGGCGCGGTCGAATTGCTCGGGAAGGACCCGTGGCGCGACGCTGTCGAGTTGCATCGCCGGCTGGCGTTCGTGCCCGGAGAGGTCACTCTGTGGTCGGGCCTGACCGGCGGTGAGGTGATCGACCTCTTCGGTCGCCTGCGGGGCGACCTCAACAGGCGCCGCCGTGACGAGCTCCTCGAACGCTTCCAGCTCGACCCGACCAAGAAGACCGGCTCCTACTCGAAGGGGAACCGGCAGAAGGTTGCCCTGGTCGCGGCCCTGGCGTCTGACGCCGAGCTGCTTCTCCTCGACGAACCGACCTCGGGACTCGACCCGCTGATGGAGGCGGTCTTCCAGGACTGCATCCGCGAAGTGAAGGCCCAAGGGCGAACGGTCCTGCTCTCCAGCCACATCCTGGCTGAGGTCGAGGCGCTGTGCGACCGGCTGAGCATCATCCGGCTGGGTCGGGTCGTGGAAGGGGGCACGCTCGCCGAGCTGCGGCACCTCACCCGGACATCGATCACGGCGGAGACCGTGCGTCCAGCGCAGGGGCTGGCCGGCCTCGAGGGTCTTCACGACCTCGAGATCGACGGCGCCCATGTGCGTTTCGAGGTTGACACCGTTCACCTCGACCCTGCCGTGCGCCGGCTCGCTGAGTTCGGGGTCCGGAGCCTGGTCAGCCATCCGCCCACGCTCGAGGAGCTGTTCCTCCGCCACTACGGCGATGAGCTGACCAAGGAACCCGAACGGGTCGAGCTGGACCGCGAATCGACACCCGCGCCGCTTCGATGACCTCGCTCACGGGCACCCTCGCGCTGACCCGCTTCATCCTGCGCCGCGACCGCATCCGGATCCTCGTCTGGATCGTCACGCTCGTCGCGCTTGCGGCTCTGACGACGGTCGGAATCGAGGGCCTGTTCCCGACCCAGGCCGCGCTCGATCAAACGGCCGCCGCCACCGTGGGCAACGCGGCGATGATCGCCTTCAACGGACCGGCCCAGGGCCTCAACACCGTCGGCGGGCAGGTGGCGTTCCAGTTCGGCTCCGCTGGCCTGGTCCTGGTGGGCCTCATGAGCATCTTCATGGTGGGCCGGCTGACGCGGGGCGAAGAGGAAGGCGGCCGCCTCGAGGTCGTGCGCTCGCTGCCGGTCGGCATCCACGCGAACACCCTCGCCGCGGTGCTCACGGTCGCCGGCATGAACCTCGCCGTCGGTGTGCTCACCGCTGCTGTGCTGATCGCCCAGGGCCTGTCCGTGGCCGGGTCAGTCGTGTTCGGGGTTTCGTTCATCCTTGTCGGGCTCGTCTTCGGCGGCGTCGCCCTGCTCGTGGCGCAGGTCACCGAGAGCACCCGCCTCGTCTACGGCGTCGCCGGGGCGGTGCTCGGGGCGGCCTACGTGCTGCGCGCTGTCGGCGACATCGGCGACGGCACGGTCTCCTGGTTCTCCCCGATCGGGGTGGCCCAGAAGGCGCGGCCGTTCGCCGATGAGCGATGGTGGCCTCTGCTCCTGTTGGTCGCGGCGACGGTGCTCCTGGTCGCCGCGGCCGCCGCCCTGGCCGGCCGGCGTGACCTCGGTGCGGGGCTCGTGGCGGCGCGGCCTGGCCCGCCGGCGGCAGCGCCATGGCTCGGGCACCCCCTTGGTCTGGCCTTCCGGCTGCAGCGGGGATCGCTGCTCGGATGGGGCGCCGGCGTCCTGGTCATCGGCATTGGCTACGGATGGATCGGACCCACCGTCGACATCTTCATCGGCCAGAACAAGGCCCTCGCCGAAATGCTGGCCAGGGCCGGAGGAGGCAGCCTGACGGATTCGTACTTCGCTTCGTCCTTCCGACTGATGGCGCTCATCGCCACGGGTTTCGCCATCGGGTCCGCCCTGCGGGTGCGGGGCGAGGAAACGTCCACGCGCGCCGACTTGGTCCTCGCGACGCCCGTCTCGCGCTGGCGGTTCGCGGCGAGTCACCTCGCAGTGGCGTTCGCGGGCAGCGTCATCCTGCTCGCCATCGTCGGTCTGGCCACTGGCCTCACCTACGGCCTCGCGGGCGGCGACATGGGAAGCGTTCCGCGCCTGTTCGGGGCCGCCCTCGTCTACGCGCCGGCCATGTGGATCATGGTCGGCATCGCCATCGCACTCGACGGGCTGGTACCGCGCTGGGTCGGCGTGTCGTGGGCGATCCTTGTGGCCTGCATCGTCGAGGGATTCCTCGGCGCAGTCCTCGGCCTCCCACGCTGGCTCGAAGACCTCTCTCCGTTCGAGCACGTGCCCCAGCTACCGGCTGCGAGCCTGACCCTCCTGCCGCTGGTTGTGATGTCGGCCATCGCGGCCGGCCTCACATTCATCGGGCTGACCGGGCTGCGGCGGCGCGATATCGGCCGGATCTGACCGCCTAGCGGCAGAGTCCGGGCTGGTAGGTGATATGGGTCGCGAACCGCGACCCACGCACCTGGACTGGCTCGAGGATGAGGCTCGCCGTGAAGCCCTCGAAGAGCCGCTTGCCGGCACCGAGGACGACGGGCGCGATCGAGATCGGCAGCTCGTCGACGACACCGGCGCCCAGCGCCTGGCGAATGAGGTCTGCGCCGCCCACGAGTGTGACGTCCTTGTCGCCGGCCGGCACGCGCGCGCGGGCGAGGGCCTCGTCGAGCCCGTTGACGAACGCGAACCCGGACCCGGGCGGCTTCTCCTCGGGATGGTGGGTCAGGATGAAGAACGGCACGCCCCAGGGGTTCGTTCCGCCCCTGGCATCCGCAGCGTTGTATGTCCCGCGGCCGCCGATGACCGCCCGGTGTCGGGCTCTGACGCCGTCGACGAGCTCCTTGTCCGCCCCGGCCCGGACATCGAGCGGAGCGGTTCGCTCGGCTACGACGATGCGGCGGTAAGGACCTCGCGCAGCCTGGTGGCGAAAGCGTCGGGATCGCCGCCCTGGCCCCACTCAACAGGCAGGAAGCCGCCGTGGCCGCCGGGGAAGACGACCGGCGTCGACCCCAGCCGCTCGGCGACGGCCTTCGTCGCCCGACCCGTCATGACCTGGCTCGACTCCGCCCCGAGCGCGAGGACGACGCGCGTCGATGCCGCGCGCAGCGCCTCGAAGTCCGGCTGGTAGTGGCTGCACGAGATCATGTTCTGGCCAAGCAACGGATCGTTCCGCGCCCCGTCGTCATCGACAGGCAGCCCGAACATCGCCGGGTCCGGCTCGGGCCGGTCCTCGTAGTCGGAAGGGAAC
>JARLHH010000116.1 GCA_031292335.1 Candidatus Limnocylindrales bacterium
CATCGGGCTACTCGACGATGCTCACGATCGCGCCGGCGCCGACGGTTCGGCCACCCTCGCGGATCGCGAAGCGCTGCCCGATCTCGATCGCGATCGGGGTGATGAGCTCGACCTTCATCTCGACGTTGTCGCCGGGCATGATCATCTCGGCGCCCTCGGGGAGGCCGATCGCGCCGGTCACGTCGGTCGTGCGGAGGTAGAACTGGGGCCGGTAGCCGTTGTAGAACGGGGTGTGCCGGCCGCCCTCCTCCTTGGTCAGGACGTAGACCTGGGCGGTGAACTTCGTGTGCGGCTTGACGGAGCCCGTCTTGGCGAGCACCTGGCCGCGCTCGATGTCCTCGCGCTCGATGCCGCGCAGGAGGCAGCCCACGTTGTCGCCGGCCTGGCCCTGGTCGAGCAGCTTCTTGAACATCTCGACGCCGGTGACGACCACCTTGCGGGTGGGCCGGATGCCGACGATCTCGACCTCGTCGCCGACCTTGACGACGCCGCGCTCGATGCGCCCGGTCGCCACGGTGCCGCGGCCCTTGATCCCGAAGACATCCTCGACCGGCATGAGGAACGGCTTGTCGACCGGGCGCTCGGGGGTCGGGATGTAGGAGTCGACCGCATCCATGAGCTCCTGGATGCAGGCGTAGGCCGGGTCGTCGACGCCGCCGGTGGCCTCGAGGGCCTTGAGCGCGGAGCCGCGGATGACGGGGATGTCGTCGCCCGGGAAGTGGTTCTTGGTCAGGAGCTCGCGGACCTCGAGCTCGACGAGGTCGAGCAGCTCGGGATCGTCGACCGCGTCGCACTTGTTGAGGAAGACCACCATGTACGGGACCTCGACCTGGCGGGCCAGGAGGATGTGCTCCCGGGTCTGGGGCATCGGGCCGTCGGTGGCCGCCACGACGAGGACCGCGCCGTCCATCTGGGCGGCGCCGGTGATCATGTTCTTGATGTAGTCGGCATGCCCGGGGCAGTCGACGTGGGCGTAATGGCGGGCGTCGGTCTCGTACTCGACGTGGGCGATCGCGATCGTGATGCCCCGCTCCCGCTCCTCGGGGGCGTTGTCGATCGTGTCGAACGCGCGGTAGACCGCCCCGCCCTTGAGGGCGAGGTACTTCGTGATCGCCGCGGTCAGCGTCGTCTTGCCGTGATCGATATGGCCGATCGTGCCGATGTTGACGTGCGGCTTCGTCCGCTCGAACTTCTTCTTCGCCA
>JARLHH010000014.1 GCA_031292335.1 Candidatus Limnocylindrales bacterium
CGGTGACGAACGCGGTCGTGCTCGTTGCCGACACGCGTTTCGGCGATGGCGAGGTCGACGTCGCGCTGGTCAACCGCTCGTACCTGCGCGGCGTGGAGCAGGTCGACCAGGCGGTCGTGGCGTTGGCGCGCGAGAGCCGCAAGGTCCTGCCGGCGAGCTGATTGCCGGCTGGCGCCTCAGCCCACCCGCACCGATTCCTTGCGCCCGAACAGGCCGCGGAGCGAGACGCGCCCCGCCTCCCTGGGCCGGGGAACGCCGACGACGCGCTCGGCGAGGGCCCGGAAGTCGCCGGAGACCTTCTCGGAGGGGAAGAGGTCGATCACGGTACGGCCCTCGTTGGCGGCCTTGACGAGCTGCATCCCCGCCGAGCGGATGGACGCAAACGCGGCCATGCCGACGGTGCTCTCCATGTCCGTCATGCTGACGCCGCTGTTGGCGCGGTTGACGACCAAAGCGAGCTTGGCCCGGAAGCCGAGCTCGTCCGCGACATCGCGCAGCTGGACGGCCGCCCGAAGGGCCGGCACGTCCGGCGTCACCGGTACCAGGATCCGGTCGGCCCGCCCGAACATCGCCCGGTTGAGCGCGTCGTAGTCGGGATGGAGGTCGACGACGATGACATCGAAGGAGCGACGCGCGCGGTCGATCGCGTCCGCGACCGTCTCCGGGACGAGCCGGGCGGTCTTGAGCGGGCTCGACGAGAGGACCAGCACCTTCAGCCCCGATGAATGGGCGGCGACCAGCTCCTCGAGGGTCTCGGGGGTTGCCCCCGGACCGGCCTCGCTGGTGTCGGAGAGCGAGTCGACGAGCGTCCGGACCTGCTCGAGACCGAGGGAGCTCGCGATGTGCCCGGTGACGGTGTCCGCGTCGACCAGGAGGACGGACCGGCCCATCGCGACGAGCGCGGCCGCCAGGTTGACGGCGATGGTCGTCTTGCCCACGCCGCCCTTCGCGTTGAAGATGCCCAGCATCTGGCCCCGTCGCGACCAGTTGTCGGCGGACAGCGGGCCCGACTGGATCACCGCGCCGCTGCCGTCGTCGACCGTCATCTGGCGGATCAGCATCGCCTCGATGCGCCAGCGGAGCGCCTCCGGCGAGTAGGGCCGGGTGAAGTACTCGTCGTGCGCCCCGGCGCGCCCCGCCGCGCCCGCCAGCCGATCGAGCGTCCGCGGCGACACGATCATCAGGGACGGGATGTCCCGTCCCGGCACGTGGAGCTGCTCGTAGTACTCGAGCGACTCGTCGAAGTCGCTCTCGCCATCCAGGATCGCGACGGCCACGTCATGGCGGCTCGCCAGGAGCGCTTCGAGGTCGGCCGGACGCCGGACGGCAACCGGTTCGAAGTCGGCTTCGCGCAGCGCATCAACGACGTGCTGGCGCTCGTCGTCGGGCAGTGCGATCGCGATCGCGGGACGGGCCACGGCTTCGGATCCCTTCGTGCTGGTGAGGATTCTGCTCAGTCCTCGGGGTCGCGAGCGCTCGCGGTCACGACCCCGTCGTCATCGCTGGTGATCCTGGCCTGGAATCCGGGGAGGGTCGGGATCACGTCGCGCAGCGAGACCCCGGGATCATGCTGGACCAGGAACAGGAACTCACCGTCCGGCCCGGAGGAGACCCCGACGTGGCGCATGCCGGGATAGCGACTGAGGTGGCGCTTGAAGCTGGCGATGCTCGCCACGCTGATGAGACCCGTCACGATCACCCGGGTGGTGGCAGCATCCGTGACCGTGCCCGGGTCGGCCGGGGCCTCGTGCGCGGCGGCGGGAACCAGGCCCGCGAGCCGGGCGACGAGATCCTCCTCGTCGAACTCGGGGATCTCCGAGACCTCGGCCGCGGCCGCCTCTGCCGCGGCCGCTTCGGCCGCTTCGAAGTCGGGCGTGAGCCCCAGCATCGCGAGACGCGGGTCGTCCGCCGCGGTGTCGTGGCCCGCATGAATCGTATCGGTGAAGGTGTCGCCGGCAGCCTCTGCTTCCTCGGCCGCCGCGGCGGCTTCCGCGGCCGCCTGGATCGCCGCCATCGCGGCTTCGCGGTTCAGCGGCTCGTCGGTGGCCTGCGGAATGGTCGCGACCGCGGTTGCGTCGGCATCCGCCGGCGCCTCGGCCGGGGTGCCCGCCACGGCATCCGCGGTGTCCGCCAGCCCGGCGGCGCCGA
>JARLHH010000015.1 GCA_031292335.1 Candidatus Limnocylindrales bacterium
CCGATCTCGAACGCCACCTGGGTCCAGTGGACGCTGCCCTGGACCGCGACGCCCGGGCCGCACAGCCTGGAGGTCGAGGCGATCGACGGCACGGGCGACGTCCAGACGTCGCAGGTCACCAGCCCCGCGCCGGACGGCGCCAGGGGCCACCACCGGATCTCCGTCACGGTCAGCTGACGCCGCGCGGCTCCGGGGTCCGCCGAACCTCGAGGACGCCGGCGATCAGCTGCCGCCGGCGATCACCGCGTGCCAGGTCTGGCCCCCGTCCCGCGTCATCAGCAGGCTCGCCGACCCACCCGCACCAGCGACGATCACGACGCCCTGGGTGGCGGTGGTGAAGCCGAGGTCCGCGATCTGACCGGCCGGGAGGCGTTCGACGACCTTCCAGGTCCCCCCGGCATCGGTGGTCGCGATGAGAATCGAGCCGGTCCCGTCGCTGCCACCCACGACGACGACCGACGGCGACGCCATCGCGGCCATCGCGGCCGTCGTCAGCGGCGCCGCGGTCCCCGACGGGGCGAAGGTGGAGCCGCCGTCATGGGACAGGTACAGGTGGTCGCCCGTCGGGTTGCTCCAGAGCCCCACGTCGCAGGCGGCGGCAAGCTCGGTCGGGCTCGACGCGGCCAGGAACGCCGGGCCGACGACGTCGGCGCACGGCGGCGTCCAGGCCACCCAGCTGCCATTCGAGAGGCGCGCCCCTCCGACGACCGTCCGGTCGTTCTCGACCAGCCAGCCGGCCGCGCCGGACAGCACCAGCTGAACCGCGGGGACCGGCCCGGCCCCGACCGGGACTCGCACCGGGGAGACGCTCCAGCCGTCGCTGCCGACGGGGCTGGACGCGACGCGGAAGCTCCCGCCATCGAGCACGGCCGCGTGGACGATCCCGCCGGCGGTCTCCAGCGCAAAGACCGGGGCGTTCGCCGCGAGGCCGGGGATCGTGACCCTGGCCCAGGTGGTCCCGCCGTCATGGGTTGCCCACAGGTCGGGCCCGAAGGCCCACCCGTCGTTCGGGTCGGCGAAGCGGACACCGCTGACGCCCGACGTGGCCTGGCCCGGGCCCTGGGCCATCGCGGTGGCCGGCGCCGGCGCCGGGGACCATGTCCGTCCCCCATCGCCGGTCCGCGCGATCGCCGCGCACGGGCCGGCGGCGCAGGTGCCGGTGCCCAGGACCCATCCCGCATCGGCGGAGACGAACGTCACGGACGCGGGCTCGAGGCCCAGGACGGCTGCCGGCGCAACGGTCTCGGCCGGGCTCGCCGAGGGTGAAGGCGACGGGGTGGCGACCACCGCGGGCGCGGCCGAGGCGGCCGGGGTCGCCGGGCTCGTTGCTCCGGGCCCCAGCGGCCCGCCCGGCGTGTTCCCGCCGTTCCTGGCCAGGAGGATCGCCGAGACGGCGACGACCACGATCGCCGCTGCGGCCAGCTCCGCGGCGAAGCGGGCGAAGCGAGGAAGCCGCGAGGCGGTGCCCCGGGACGGCGGCTGCCCGGCCGGGATCGCGCCGATCCGCGACACCAGCTCGTCCGGGATCGGATGCGCCGCGGAAGCGCGCAGCGAGGCGCGCACCTCGCGCTCGAGCGCCTCGTCGTTCTTCATGGCCGGGATCTCCCTTCGTCCTGGGCGTCGAAGGCCGCGCGAAGGAGGCGCAGCGCGTAGTGGAGGCGGGACTTGACGGTTCCCGCGCCGACTCCGGTGCGGGCGGCGATCTGCTCGACCGTCAGGTCGGCGTAGTACCGCAGCACGACGACCTCGCGGTGATCGGCGCTCAGCGAGCGGATCGCGGTCGCCAGCACGTCGCGACGGGCAAGTCCGTCGGTCGTGTCCGGGACGGGCAGCTCCGGCTGGAGATCGAGAGGCACCGGGAAGCGGCGCCGGGCGCGCAGCCGGTCGCGGCATGCGTTGACCACGATCCGCCCGAACCACGCCTCGAACTTCTCGGGATCGCGCAGCTCCCCGAAGTGGCGCCAGGCGGTCAAGGCCGCGTCGTGGGTCGCATCCTCCGCGTCCGCCCGCTCGCCGAGCATGAGCGTCGCGTACCGGTAGGCACTGTCCAGCGTCCGCCGGTCCAGCAGCGCGACGAAGGTGCGCGCGCGCGGATCCTCGCGCCCGAGATCAGGGTCCTGCGCCTTCGCCACCGCGAGCCTCCCCAATCCTGTCATGCCCATCCGACGATCGGCACCGGCGAAACGTTCAATCACGCGACAGCATGACTGCGATTCGGCGGAGCGGCCGGGGCGGCCCGCCAGCCGCCGCGACCCGGGCATCGACGAGGCGGAGTCGGCGCCGTGCGTCGGGACGACCCGCTCGGCCTCCCGGACCGGGGCCGAGACGATATCGTGAGGCGATGGCCCGGACGCGACTGGATGACAGGCGAGGAGCCCCGAGGCGCTCGACGCGGGCGACGGCGATCCTCGGGCTGGCCTTCCTGCTGGCCTCATGCCACGCCTCGACGGCGACGGTCCTCACGGGGCTTCCGGGGCCGGCCGCTCCCACCAGCCCGACCGCCGAACCGGCACAGGCCCCGCCCGCCGCCTCCTCGGCGGCACGGTCGCCGGCGGCCGCACCGTCCGCCATGCCGACGGGCGCGCCGCGGGCGGCGATCACCCACGTCGTCATCGTCTGGATGGAGAACCGGGATGCGTCCGCGGTCACGGCAGCGTCAATGCCGTACCTCTACGGGCTCTCCCAGACCTTCGGCCGGGCCGACAACTACGACGCGGTCGCCCATCCGTCGCTGCCGAACTACCTTGCTTTCTGGTCCGGATCGACCCAGGGAGTGACCGACGACGGGGTGCACGACGTCACGGCCGAGAGCCTCTCGAGCCAGCTGGCGGCGGCGGGCCTGGCCTGGCGGACGTACGCCCAGGACTATCCGGCAGGGGGCTGCTACACGGGAAGCTCGTATCCGGGCGGCGTGGACGGCCCCGGCGTCGCGGGCACCTATGCCCGCAAGCACAACCCGGCGATGAGCTTCACGTTCGTCTCGGGCAGCGCCCAGTGCGACAACATCCAGCCCCTCGCCAGCTTCGATCCCGGTGTCAGCTTCGCCTTCGTGGTGCCGAACCTCTGCAACGACATGCACGACTGCGCGGCGGCCCAGGGCGACACCTTCCTCCGGGCCTTCCTCCCCCAGGTCCTGGAGGCGCCCGACTGGCCGCGCACGCTGCTCGTCGTCTCGTTCGACGAAGGCACCACCGACGCCGGCGGCGGGGGCAGGGTCTTCACGCTGGTCGCGCGCCAGGGGCTCTCGGGCGTCGTGTCAACCATTCCTCACGACCACTACGGGCTGTTGCGGACCGTCGAGGACGTGCTCGGCCTGCCGTGCCTGGGCACCGCGTGCAACGCGACACCGCTCGACGAGTTCCTGCCGTGAGCTCGCCGGGGGTCCACCCAGATGCCGGGTGGTCGGGGACGCCCTGGCGCACGAGTCGTTGACTGAACAGCCATTCATTCATATCATGTTGAGTGAATGTCCAGTCAGCACGGTGTCAGCGTGACCGTATCGTCCCCTGCTGGGAGTGGTACGAGCCCGAAAGCGGCCAGCCGGGATCACATCCTGGAGGCGGCCCGGACACTGTTCGCGGAGCGTGGCTTTGCCTCCTGCCGGGTGGCAGACGTCGCCCGCGGCGCCCGGATGAGCGCCGGGAACGTGTACTGGCTCTTCGACTCGAAGGAGGCGATCCTCAGGGCGATCCTCGCCGAGGGATTCGGGAACGTCGAGGCGATGGCCGCGGAAGTCGCGGACGCCTACGGACCCGCCCGCCGGAAGCTCGACCTCCTCGTGGACCGGACGCTGGCCTTCTATGACGCGAACGGGCCGTTCGTGGTCATCCTCGGCGGCTTGCTGGGCGAGGGCGGCCGCGAGCTGATCCGCACGCTTGGCCTGGACATGCCGGCGGTCGCCGGCCGCGTGCATGCGAACCTCCGACGGGTCTTCGCCGAGGCACGCTCGGAGGGCGCGGTGGCGCCGGCTGATCCCGACCTGCTCGTCACGCTCTACATCGGCTTCTTCAACGGGCTGCTCATCACGTACCGCGACCAGTGGCCGGGACTGGCACGCGACGCACTCCGCGAGGCAGCCCTCCGCGTGGTGGGGTACCGCCCGGCGGGCTGACGGCGCCGCCGGAGGATGTCCCGCCGGGCCACGCCTCCTCGATCGCCGCCCCCGGTTCCGCCGGCCGCGGCGGCTACCGGCCGATCGAGGGGTCACCCACGCGGCCGAGGAACAGGATGCTGCCCGTCGGCACGTCGCGGAGCGCGAAGAGGAACGGCCGATCCACGCGCAGGGTTACCGGCTCGGCCGCATCGCCGTCGCCCGCATCACGACGGCAGTGGCGGCGGCGGCCTCCGTTCCCTTCTCGTCGACGTCGATGTTGGCCTGGTGGATCACGTCCGAGATCTCCAGCTTCTCGGCGGTCGTGATCCCGCTGAAGTCCGCCCGGTCGTCGAACGCCGACGGCATGCCGAGCGCCGCCAGGGTCGAGGCGAGGTCCGTCTTCGTCTCGATCCCGAACTTCGGGAGCGCCAGCGCGACCTCGGTGTCGCTGAGCGCGCCCGTGATCGCGACGAACGAATCGGCCGAGAGCGTCGACTCGAATGCCACGAGATCATCCGGGACGATGACCGTCATCGCCAGCGATCCGCCGACATACGGGATCTCGACCGCGCGCCAGCCGCTCCCCGACGCGTAGCGGAGAGAGGTCGTCGTGGCCATGAACGGCACCTGCACGGTCGAGCCGTCGGCGCGCGTGAACGTGCCGTCCGTCGTGGCGTCCACCGGGAACGGCGTCTCCCAGGGCGCCTTGAGGTAGATCGCGTTGACGAGCGCGAGGCGGGTTGCCGGCGTGAGCACGCCCGGGACGAGCAGCTCCGGGATGCGGTGCTCCGTCTGGGCGTCGACCCAGCCGTTGATCAGCGCCCGAGCCTGCTCGGTCTGGGTCTTGTAGTCGACCAGGCGCAGGCCACCGCCGAAGCGCTCGGCGAGCGCTTCCAGGTACGGCTTCTCGAGCGGCATCCCCTGCTGGGCGAACGGCGCGTTCGCAATCCTGAGCGTGACCGTGACGTCCTTCCCGCTGTCGTCCTGGAAGGTCCCGCTCCGGGTGGCGAGCAGCTGGTCGAGCGCGTTCAGCCAGCCGGCATGATCGTCGGCCGCGGCGCCGTGCATGACGGCGTCCATCTCCAAGGCCGTGTCGCCGCGCGCTCCTGCCCGCGCCATCGCCAGCGCGAGCGTGATGCTGGCCGGCGAGAAGACCAGGTTCGTCTGGCCCGCCGCGATGGCCCGGTAGAGGTCCAGCCCGAACGCGTCGACGGCGGCACCGGCCCGGATCGCGTCGCCCGGGTCCGCGGAGGCACGGGCGACGTCCGCGCGCGCCAGCCCGACGTCGCCGCCGAGCGAGGCAGCCGGTGCGCAGGCACTCAGCGCGATGACGACGGAGAGGAGGGCCGCGAGCTTCACGTTCATGCCGGGTGGACACCGGGAATGCCGGGGTAGTTTCCGCGCCATGCGCTCCACCTCGGCGGGCGCCACCATGGTGGTGTCGCCGGCGAGGCCCACGAGACACGGGACAGGCCGGGAGGGAGCGCGGGAGCAAGCATGCAGGACCGCACGTTCGGACAGACCGGCCGCCGGGTCAGCCAGCTCGGCGTCGGCATGTGGGGCATGGGGGGCGGGATCGGCGGCTGGACCGGCGCCGACGACGGCCAGTCGATGGCCGTCCTCCAGGCCGCCGTCGACGCCGGCGTGACGTTCTTCGACTCGGCGCAGGTGTACGGGGCCGGTCATAGCGACCAGCTCCTCGGGGCGCTGGCCCGGGCCAATCCAGACCGGGGCCTCGTGCTCGCCTCGAAGATCCCGCCGAAGAACCGCCAATGGCCGGCGCGCCCGGGCGACCGGATCCGGGACGCCTTCCCGCCATCCCATATCCGCTCGTCGGTCGAAGGCATCCTGAGGCAGGCACGCCTGGATTCGCTCGACCTGGTCCAGTTCCACGTCTGGCAGGACGACTGGGCGGACGACGACGGCTGGCAGATGGCCGCCGAGAAGCTCAAGCGCGACGGATTGGTCCGCCACGTTGGGATCAGCGTGAACCGTCGCGAACCGGCGAACGTGCTCCGGACACTCCGGACCGGTCGGATCGACGCGGTCCAGGTCGTCTACAACATCTTCGACCAGGCTCCGGAAGACGAGCTGTTCCCGCTCTGCCGCACGCTTGGCGTGGCCGTGATCGCGCGCGTGCCCCTCGACGAGGGAAGCCTGGCCGGAACGCTCACGCTCGGCAGCCGCTGGCCCGAGGCCGACTGGCGGAACGGCTACTTCGAGCCGGCGAACCTCGCCGCGACGATCCCCAGGGTCGAGGCGATCAGGTCGCTGGTGCCCGAGGGTCAGACGATGGCCCAGCTGGCGCTCCGCTTCATCCTCTCCAGCCCGGACGTGACCACGGTGATCCCGGGCATGCGCAGCCTCGAGCACTTCGCCGCGAACCTCGCAGCCGCGGCGGCCGGGCCGCTGCCCGCGGACCTGGTCGCCGCGCTGCGCGCGC
>JARLHH010000117.1 GCA_031292335.1 Candidatus Limnocylindrales bacterium
AGACGAAGATCCGGCCCATCCCGTCGGTGTAGATCTGGGTCTGGTCGAGGCTGACCGCGGCACTTCCCCCGACATACGCGCTGACGCCCGGCAATCCGCCGAAGATCGCAGGAACGATGTCCGCCCGGACATTCCGGACGATCTGCCAGTTCGCGGGGTCGTTCTCTCCGCCCGACATCACCACGGAGACCGACTCGACGCTGCCGTCCTTCGACATCGTGTGCTGGACCGGGCTGCTCAGGCCCGGGACGCCGAGCAGGGCGGGCTCGAGGCGGGCGATCGCTGCCTGGGTCGCCGCCTGATCCGCCTGCGTGACGACGACCGAGAACCCGAGCAGCGTTCCCTGTGGCCAATGCGCCTGCAGCTGCTCGTAGGCCTGCACCCCATCCACGCTCTGTGGGAACGACGTGATGTCGCTCTCCCCCAGGCGCAGCCGGCTGACGGGAGAGGCGAGCGCCAGGAGCACCACGGCAGCGGCCAGCGCGGCGATCACCGGGCGGCGCATCACCGCGCGCACGATCGAAGCCCAGGCGCCACCGGTCTCGCCGCGTCGGCGGGACAGGATTGGGATTCCGCCCCGATCGACACGGTCACCGAGGATTGACAGGACCGCCGGCAGGAACACGAGGCTCCCCACGACCGAGACGGCGATGACCGCGATCGTCCCGATTGCCATCGACCGGAAGATCGAGACCGGCAGCAGGAACAGGCCGGCGAGCGAGATCATCACCGCGAGTCCGCTGAAGAAGACGGCCCGGCCGGCAGTCGAGCTGGCGATCTCGATGGCGGCGAGCTTGTCGCGCCCGCCTCGCCGCTCGGAGCGGAACCGCGTGATCATGAACAGCGAATAGTCGATCGCGACGGCGAGCCCGACGAGGACGATGAGCTGGCTCGCATACGGGCTGACCGGCTCGACGAGCTGGCTGAAGATCCCGAACACCCCGAACGCCGCCAGGAGCGCACTGATGGCGAGGACAAGTGGCACGAGGGCGGCGACCGCCGCGCCGAACGCGACGAGCAGGATGAGAAAGGTCACCGGCAGGCTGATCTTGAGGGAGCCGTCGAGGTCGCTGCTCACCACCGCGTTGATCTGGTCGTTGATGAGCGTGTTGCCGATGGCATGGATCTGGTACGCCGGGAAGGCCGCCTCGATCGATGTGATGACGGGCGCGAGTGCCTGCGTGCGCGTCTCGAGGGCGGTCGACTCGCCCTGGAGCTGGCCGACGATGCGGACGCTCGTGAGGTCGGAAGCGAAGAAGCCGGCACTCGGCGGCGTCGCGTAGGGGTCAGTCAGCTGGGCGAGCGCGGGACCGGTCGCGCCACCCACCGTGGCGTCAACGCCGCGGAGTCGCTCGAGGATCGTCTCGACCGTCGCGCGGAAGGCGGGATCGGTCACCTTGAGCGAGGCGCTCGTGACCACCACGTCGAGCTCGTCGCTCGAGGCGGCACCGCCGCCTGAGCTCATCGCCTCGTACGCGCGACCCGACTCGGTCTGGGAGATCTCGCTGCCGCCGGTGGCGTTCACGGCCCTGATCCCGCCGAGTGCCTGGCTCACCGCGAATAGCCCAAGCGTGCAGACGAACCACGCGATGATCAGTGGCCAGCGGTGACGCGCGCTCCACACCGCGACGCGCACCGTCCAGGCCGGCCGAGCGCCGCTCGAGCCGCTCCGGAGGCGGGTGGGGGCAGGCGGTTCGGGTGCCTCCGTCGTCATGCCCTCCAGATTCGTCGATCAGGAACGCTGCCTCGGCCGGGCTGGCGACGCCGCGCGTCGGAGCGGCGAC
>JARLHH010000118.1 GCA_031292335.1 Candidatus Limnocylindrales bacterium
CCGCGGCCGTTGAGCTCCCTCAGCCCGCGGCAGCCGCCGGGTTTCCCTCGCTGCGCCTGCGCGGGGACGACGACGGTGGAACGGTGATTCCGCCGGTGAGCCCGCGGTCGGCGGTCGGGCGCTCGGATGCGTAGAGGTCGCAGAAGACGGTCACCAGGTCCGGGTCGAACTGCGTCCCGGCGTGGCGCTGGATCTCGCGGATCGCCTGGACGTGTGACATCGCCCGCTTGTACGGTCGGTCCTCCGTCATCGCGTCGTATGCGTCGGCGAGCGCGACGATCCGGGCGCCGAGCGGGATGTCCGACCCCCGGAGGCCGTACGGATAGCCGTGTCCGCCGAACCGTTCGTGGTGGTGCAGCACGATCGGCACCGCGTCGCGCAGCACCGAGGCCTGCTCCAGGATCACCTGCCCGATCCGAGGGTGCTGCACGACCGACTGCCACTCGATCGCGGTGAGCGCGGATGGCTTCTCGAGGATCTCCTCCGGAAGGGCCAGCTTGCCCACGTCGTGGAGCAGGGCAGCCAGCCGGATGCGGTCGACCTCGGGTTCGGGGAGGGCCATCCGGCGCGCCATGCCCACCGACAGCGTCGCGATCATCGCCGACGCGTGGCCGCGGTGGTTCGGGTAGGGAGTCAGGGTGGCGACCAGCGCCTGTTCGGCCGCCAGCCGGGCCAGCCTGGCCAGGTCCGTCGCGCGCGCCCGGCCCTCGCTGGAGATCGGAGCTCGCGGAACGCGGGCGTCGTCGTTCGGCTCGGAGAAGACGTAGACCTGGTTGCGGCCCAACGACTTGGCCGAGTACATCGCCGCGTCCGCATCGCGGACCAGGGTGTCGATCCGCAGGTTGCCTCCCGGCCCGCCTGCGACCCCGATCGAGACGGTCACGTTCACGCTCAGCGAATCGTCGATCCGGTACCGGGCCGCCTCCACGAGCAGGCGGAGCTTGTCGGCGAGCGAGGCCGCGTCCTCGACGGTCGTCTCGGGCAGGATCAGCATGAACTCCTCGCCGCCGTACCGGCCGAGCATGTCGGTTGCCCGGACGTTTGCGCGGAGCATGTCGGCCACGCCCCGCAGGACGACATCACCGACGTGATGACCATGGGAGTCGTTGACCGTCTTGAAGAGATCGATGTCGACGAACCCGACCGAGAGCGGACGGTTGTAGCGGGCTGCCCGCTCGACCTCGCCGAAGAGCATGCCCAGCAGCGCGGGACGGTTCGCGACCCCGGTCAGGCGGTCGGTGGTCGCGGCATCGTGCGTCGTGGCGAGCGTCGCGCCGAGCTGGGCGACGGCCCGCGCGAGCCGATCGTCGAGGCCCGAGCCGTGCGCCGGGACGGTCGTCGCGAGGTCGCCGGCGGCGAGACGCTCGGCAGCCGCGACGACGGGGATCACGCGGCCACGAATCCAGATGCTCGTGCCGACCGCCGTCGCGCTGGCCCCGAGGAGCGCGGCCACCGCCAGGGCAGCCGGCTGCAGGCCGGCGAGGTCGGCATGGCTTCGGGGGCCGACCAGCCCGATGAGAGCCAGGAGGGCGATCGGAGCCAGCAGCCCCAACCAGCCGAGAGCGCGTATCACGCGGCAACCGTAGCCGCGACGGGGGTCGAAATCGCCCTTCCTGAAGGTACTGCCGCACCCGCCGGAAGTCCCGAGCCGGACCCGGCCGCGGCCCGCCGCGGCGCCCGGACGACGAAGACCGCGGCCAGTGCGGGAGCGTTCGGCGCTGGCGGGAGGGACGGTGGCGCCACGATCGGCTGATATACTCCGCGGGTCCCGACGCCGTGGGCCGCCCAGCCCCCGAAGGAGCGAGCGATGGTCCGAGGTCGGCATCCCGGCCACGCGATGAAGCGTGAGGTTGCGTGCCCAGCCGGGCGCGGCGCCCACCTTCCGGTATCAGACGGGCGAACCACCGAGCAGGGCCTCGTCGCGCGCACCGAGGGCCGCTCCCGATGTCCGGCGAGCACGAGCGCGCCAGGGGGGGTGGAATGCCGGCAACCGTGATCGTCGGGCTCCAGTGGGGAGACGAAGGCAAGGGCAAGGCCACCGACTTCCTCTCGGAGCAGGTCCGCTGGGTGGTCCGGTACCAGGGCGGCGACAACGCCGGGCACACGATCATGCTCGGCCCGGAGGTGTTCAAGCTCCACCTGGTGCCGAGCGGCGTGCTCTACCCCCACATCGTCCCGCTCATCGGGCCGGGGGTCGTGGTCAACCCGATGACGCTCATCGCCGAGCTCGACGGGCTGGCGGAACGGGGCGTCGACACGAGCCGCGTGCGCGTGTCGCACGCGGCGCACGTGATCATGCCGTACCACGTCGCGGAGGACCGGGCCTCGGAGGCACGCCTTGGTGGAGCCGGGATCGGCACGACGCGCCGCGGGATCGGGCCGGCCTACGCCGATCGCGCCCTGCGGGTCGGGCTCCGGATGGAGGACCTGCTCGACGCGCGGGCGCTCCGCGCCAAGCTCGAGCGCCTGGTCCCGGACAAGAACGCGCGGCTCGTCCGCCTCGGCAGCGAGGGGGCTCCGCTGGCCGTCGACGCGCTCGTCGAGTCCGCCCTGGGCTGGGGCGAGCGTCTTCGCGGGCAGATCGCCGACACCACGACGCTGGTCCAGGACGCGCTCCGGGCGGGCGACCACGTGCTGTTCGAGGGCGCCCAGGGGACGCTCCTGGACCTCGATCACGGGTCGTACCCGTACGTGACATCGTCCAACCCGGTGGCCGGAGGGGCCTGCACCGGCGGCGGCGTTGGGCCGCTCCAGGTCACGGCGGTCATCGGGATCATGAAGGCGTACACGACGCGGGTGGGCGCGGGGCCGTATCCCACCGAGCTCACCGACGAGATCGGCGAGGGGATCGCGACCCGGGGGCACGAATACGGCACGACCACGGGCCGCCGGCGGCGGGTCGGCTGGTTCGATGCCGTCCCGCTCCGCTACGCGGTGGACGTCAACAGCGTCAGCAGCATCATCCTCAACAAGCTGGACATCCTGTCCGGGATCGACTCGATCCGCCTGTGCGTCGCCTACGAGATCGACGGCCGGCGCGTGGAGCGCTGGCCCGCGTCGGGCGAGGAGGTGGCGCGCGCCGTGCCCATCTACGAGACGTTCCCCGGCTGGTCCGAGGAGATCCACACGGCCCGCACGCCCGGCGACCTTCCCCCGAACGCGCGTTCCTACGTCGCCGCGCTGGCCTCGCTGGCCGGCGTGCCGATCACGCTCGTCTCGGTTGGACCCGAGCGGACGCAGACCGTGACGTTCGACAGCCGACCCCTGGCAGCCGGCCGATGATCCCGCGCTACACGCGCCCGGAGATGGGTGCGGTCTGGTCCGACCAGGCTCGCTTCGCCGCCATGCTCCGGGTCGAGCTGGCCGTCGCGAGGGCGCAGGCCAGGCGGGGACTGCTGCCGCGCGACGCGTACGCGGCGATCGCCGAGCGTGCCCGCGTCGACGTCGACCGGATCGCCGAGATCGAGCGGACCACGGAGCACGACGTGATCGCGTTCGTGAGCCAGGTCGCGGAGTCCGTGGGGCCGGAGGGTCGTTTCCTCCACCTGGGGCTCACCAGCAGTGACGTCGCCGACACGGCGCTTGCGCTCCAACTTCGCGCCGCGGGCGACCTCCTCCTGCGTGCCGCCGACGCGCTCCTCGCCACGCTCGTCGCCCGGGCCCGGTCCGAGGCGGGCACGCTGATGATGGGCCGGACCCACTCCGTCCATGCGGAGCCAACCACGCTCGGGCTCAAGCTGGCGGGCTGGGCGTTCGAGATCGCGCGCGACCGCGCACGCCTCGCCCGGGCCTTCGACGACGTCGCGATCGGCAAGATCTCCGGCCCGGTGGGCACGTACAGCCAGCTCGACCCGGACCTCGAGGCGGAGGTTCTCGCCGACCTGGCGCTCGCGGTGGACCCGGTGAGCACCCAGATCGTCCAGCGCGACCGCCACGCCGCGGTCGTTGCCGCGATCGCGATCACGGGCGGCTCCCTGGAGCGCTTCGCGACCGAGGTTCGCAATCTCCAGCACACCGAGATCGGGGAGCTCATGGAGCCGTTCCGCGCGGGCCAGAAGGGCAGCTCCGCGATGCCGCATAAGCGCAACCCGATCGTGAGCGAGCGGATCGCGGGACTGGCGCGGCTCCTGCGCGGCTATGCGGGTGCCGCGCTGGAGAACCAGCCGCTGTGGCACGAGCGCGACATCAGCCACAGCAGCGCCGAGCGGGTCATCCTTCCCGACGCCACGATCCTCCTCGACTACATGCTGGGGAAGATGACCGCGGTCGTGGAGGGCCTGGTGGTGCGGCCGGAGCGGATGCGCGAGAACATCGAGCGCGGGCTTGGCCTTCACGCGTCCTCCCGCGTCCTCGTGGCGCTGGTCGAGGAGGGTGGTCTGTCGCGGGAGGAGGCGTATGCGATCGTCCAGCGTGGTGCGCTCCGGGCAGCCGACGAGCGCCGCCCGCTCCGCGACCTCCTCGCCACGGACCCCGCCGTCGCGCGGTGCCTGACCCTGGCGCATCTCGACGCCTGCTTCGACGACGCGGCGCTGCTGGCCCACGTGCCGACGATCATCGCCCGCCTCGACGCACTCGACGCGGGAGCCGCGCCGTGAGCGCCGAGGTCCTCGCCCGGCGATTCCGCTACGCGGTGAACATCCTCCCCGTGGACGGCGCCCTCGATCCGCGGGGTCGCGCGCTGGAGCGCCGCCTCCTGCGACACGGGCTCGCCGGGATCTCGCAGGTGCGGCTGGGGCGGCGGGTGGAGCTGGCCGTCGACGCGCCCGACGCGGCGGCGGCCCGCGCCAGCGCGGATCGCCTTGCCCGGGAGCTCCTCTGCGACCCGCTGACCGAGCAGTACTCGATCGACGAGCTGGGGGCGCTGTCGGCCGCTCGCCGGGGGCCGGTCGGATGAGCGGGCGGAGCACCAGGCACGGCCGGGGCGCGGTCCCGGAGGAGACCGGGCGATGAACGAGGACCGGACGCCGGCCGTCACGCCGCCGCCGCACCCCGCGGACGGCCTCGGCGACGGCGAGCTGGCTGCGATCGAGGAGGCGCTGGGCCGCACCCCGAACGGGCTCGAGCGTGCCCTGTTCCGTGTCGCATGGAGCGAGCAGCGCTCGCGCAAGAGCAGCCGGGCGCTCCTCGGGACGCTGCCGGCGGCCCGCGCTCTCGCCGGAGCACGCCACGGGAACACCGGCATGATCCCGATCGGCGACGGCTGGGCTGCCGCGCTCACGTTCGGGCCGGACACCCGCCGTCCCGCCCCGGAGCCGGGCGGCGACGTGGCGAACGGAGTCAGCGCGGTCCTGGGCGACCTGCTGGCCACGGGTGCCCGCCCGATCGCCGTTCTCGGCGGGCTCCGCCGTGCGGCGAGTCACGCTGAGGATCCGCTCGTCAGCACGCTCGTGGTCGGGTTCGTCCGCGAGGATGCGATCGTGCCGGCCGCGGCGCCGGAGCCCGGGGACCTCGTGATCCTGTGTGGCGGGAACGGCGGGACCGGCGGGAACGGTGGGAGCGGTGGGAACGGCGCGCGCGACGCGGAGCTCGTCGACGCGACGCTGGAGGTCGTCGGGTCCGGCCTCGCGGCCGGCCTGGCCGCGATCGGAGCGGGCGGCATCTTCGGCAGCGTCGCCGAGGCCTCCGGCGGCGCTGGGGCAGGGATCCGCGTCAACCTCGACGCCATCCCCGGCCGCCAGTCCGATGCTGCCGCCGAGGCGACACTGTTCGCCGGGTCTTCGGCGCGGATGGTGCTCACCGCCCGACCCGGGCGTCTGCGCGAGATCATGACGATCTGCGCCCGGTTTGGGGTCGGGTGCGACGTGATCGGACGCGTCACCGATGACGGCGACATCGCGGTGGTCGAGGGCGGCCTCGACGCGACGGGAGAGCGGAGCC
>JARLHH010000119.1 GCA_031292335.1 Candidatus Limnocylindrales bacterium
CCGCCCGGACCGCCGGCCGCCGGGCGGACGGCATCCGGCGCGGCGATGGCGCGGGCGAGGCGCCCCCCGTACTGGCGTTCGTAGTACGCGCCCCACTCGCCCGATCGCGCGGCCCGCCACCATGCTTCGTTGGCCCGGAACCAGTCGATCGTGGCCGCGAGCCCGGCGGCGAAGGCAACCCGGTTCGTCCAACCGAGCGCGGTGATCTTCGCGCCGTCCATGGCGTAGCGCCGGTCGTGGCCGGGCCGGTCCTCCACGAACCGGACCAGCGACCACGGCTTGCCGAGATAGGCGAGGAGCTGGGCGACGACCTCGCGGTTGGGGAGGGAGTGCGACCCCGGGACGTTGTAGGTCTCGCCCGACGTCCCGTGGCGCAGGACGTGGTCGATCGCCGCAGCGTGGTCCGCGACATAGAGCCAGTCGCGGACCTGCATCCCGTCGCCGTAGAGCGGGAGCGGCTGGTCGTCGAGCGCATTCGTGACGAAGAGCGGGATCAGCTTCTCGGGATGGTGGTACGGCCCGTACGTGTTCGAGCCGCGGGTGACCACGACGTCCAGGCCGTACGTCGCGTGGTAGCTGCCCGCCAGGAGCTCGCCGGCAGCCTTCGCGGCGGCATAGGGCGACCGCGGCGCGAGCGGATCGCCCTCGCGCGAGCGGCCCTCCTCGACGGACCCGTAGACCTCGTCCGTGGAGACCTGGAGCAGGCGCGGCGCGACCGGGCGGTCTCCGGCGGCCGCTCGGTCCCTCTCCCGCCGGACGGCCTCCAGGAGCACGTGGACGCCGTCCACGCCGGTCCGCAGGAAGGCGGCCGGGTCGAGGATCGACCGGTCGACGTGCGACTCGGCGGCGAAGTTGACGACCGCGTCGGCTCCCGCCACGAGCGGCCCGACCGCCGCGGCATCCGCGATGTCGCCGCGCATGAAGGCAAAGCGCGCCGCCTGCTCCGGGTCGGCCTCCACGGGCGCGAGGTTGGCGCGGTTGCCGGCATAGGTCAGCTTGTCCAGGACGGTGATGCGCGTGCCGTCGCGTCGCGCCAGGAGGTCGCGAACGAAGCAGCTGCCGATGAAGCCGGCCCCGCCGGTGACGAGCAGCCGCGCGCCTGCACCGGGAGCGGTCACGCCGACGGCCGCTGGGGCGGAGGCGCCAGATCGCCGGCCTCGTCGGCGGCGGAGGCGAGCTCCGCGGCGCGAAGCAGCGAGGCCACGGTCCCGGCATCCGCCCAGGCGCCCTCGAAGCGCCGGGCAAACAGCCCTCCGCCCGGGATGTAGTGGTTGAGCACGTCGGTGATCTCGAGCTCGCCGCGCCCGGACGGCGCCAGCCGGTCGATGACGTCGAAGGCATCCGGCCGCAGGAAGTAGACGCCGATCGGGATCAGGTCGCTCTTCGGGACCGCCGGCTTCTCCTCGAAGCCGATGACCGTCCCGTCGGCCGCCAGCTCGGCGACCCCGAACCGCTCCGGGTCCGGAACCGCGTAGAGCAGCGTCCCGGCGCCCCAGGGGCCCGCCTCGAACTCGCGGGCGACCGGCGCGAGCGCCGGCCCCCTCAGGATGTTGTCACCCAGCACGCAGCAGAACGCGTCGTCACCGACGAAGTCACGCGCCAGGCCGATCGCGTGGGCGATCCCCAGGGCACCCCGCTGGTAGCGGTAGGTGAGGCGGAGCCCGAAGTGCTCGCCGTCGCCGAGCAGCTCCACGACGTCGCCGACGCTCTTCCCGCCGACGATCACCATCGCCTCCCGGACCCCCATCCCGGCCAACGTCTCGAGCGGGTAGTAGATCATCGGCCGGTCGTAGATCGGCAGGAGGTGCTTGTTCGTCACGATCGTGAGCGGGAAGAGCCGCGTGGCGGTGCCGCCGGCGAGGATGACGCCCTTCACGGGACCAGGCTCGGCGAAGGGGACGGGATTGGGCGCTTCGTGGGGCGTGGCGTCGGCGGAGGCGTCGCGAACGGCAGCTCCGAGCCGGGCAGCGTCCCGTCCGGGTTCACCTGCTCCGTGGGCAGCTGGGTGATGTCGGGGATCCCGCCCTGATAGTCCGTGATCACGAGCACCACCTCCAGGCGATCCAGGTCCAGGGCCGGGTCGAGGTACGCGGTCTGGATGACCGCGTTCGGGTCGCGCGTCGCGTCGACGATCTGGCCGATGACGAGCCCCTTGGGATAGGGCGAACGGATCCCGTTGCTGAGCGTGATCCCCGCGGTCACGACCTCGTCGCCGATCGTGATCCGTTCCGTCGCGTCCACGTTGTTCATCACGAGCTGACCGCCGATGTCCCCCACCACCTCGCCGGTCGCCCGGTTCGAGACCACCTCGCCGACCACGGTCGAGCTCGGGTCGCTGATCAGGACCACCTGCGCGGCGTGCGCCCCGATCTGGGTGATCCGTCCGGCGAGCGCGCCGCCCTGGCCGACGACGACCTCGCCGACGGCGAGCCCGTCGGCCGTCCCGCGGTCGATCGTCACGATCCGGTTCACGTCGGCGACGTCGCGGCCGATCACCCGCGCCGCGACCGTCGCGTACTGGAACGAGTCCCGGATCTGGAGCAGCGACGCGAGCTGCTCGTTCTCGGGGGCCAGCGCCTGGAGGCGGAGATTCTCGGCGGTCAGCCGCTGGTTGTCGGCCAGGAGGGTCCCGTTGTCGCGGCGCAGCTGGTCGATCTCCGCGATCGCGCCGACGATGGAGCGAACCTGGACGCCGATCCCGTTGACGGCATCCTGGGCGGGAGCCAGGGCGAAGGCGAGGCCGCGCTGGAGCTCCAGGGCGACGGACGTGGAGCTGGTCGCCATGAGCCCGACCGAGATGGCGAGCAGGACCCCGTACGCGACGAGGCGCCGCCGCACGACCCGCGGCGCCCGGTGCCCGTAGCCCAGCAGGCGGCCCGACACGATGCCGACCCGTGGACCTAGCGGGGAGGCCGGGCGTAGGTGTCCGCGACCAGCACCCTGCTCATGCGGTCCAGCTCCTGGAGGACGACCCCCGTGCCGCGTGCGACGCAGGTCAGCGGGTCATCGGCGATGTGGACGGGCATCTGGGTGGCCTCGGCCACGCGCCGGTCCAGGCCCAGCAGGAGCGCGCCACCCCCGGCGAGCACGATCCCCTGGTCCATGATGTCCGCCACCAGCTCCGGCGGCGTCTCCTCGATCGTGTCCTTGATCGTGTCGACGATCTGCTGCACCGAGGGCTCGATCGCCTCGCGGATCTGGTCGGCGCCCACCTCCACCCCGCGCGGCAAGCCGGTCAGCAGGTCGCGGCCCCGGAGCAGGACCCGCTGGCCGTCCCAGTCGCCCAGGTAGGCCGACCCGATCGCGATCTTGATGTCCTCGGCCGTGCGCTCGCCCAGCAGTAGGTTGTACTCGCGGCGGGCGAAGTTGACGATGTCCACGTCCATCTCGTCGCCACCGATCCGGATGCTCCGGCTGACCACGATCCCGCCGAGGCTGATCACGGCGACCTCGGTGGTGCCTCCGCCGATGTCGACGATCAGGCTGCCGGTCGGCTCGGAGACCGGCAGACCGGCCCCGATCGCGGCGGCCATCGGCTCCTCGATCAGGCGGGCCCACCTGGCGCCGGCGTTCAGGGCGGCGTCGCGGACGGCCCGCTTCTCCACTTCCGTCACGCCCGACGGGATGCCCAGGACCATGCGCGGCCGCGGGATGAGGCCGATCCGGTCGTGCACGCGGTGCACGAAGTACTTGATCATCTGCTCGGTCACGTCGAAGTCGCTGATGACCCCGTCGCGGAGCGGGCGGATCGCGATGATGTTGGCCGGGGTGCGGCCGACCATCCGCTTCGCCTCCGCGCCGATCGCGAGCACCTTCTTGGTCTTCGCGTCGATGGCGACCACGCTCGGCTCGCTGATCACGATGCCGCGGTCGCGGACGTGGACGAGCGTGTTGGCGGTTCCGAGGTCGATCCCGATGTCGCGGGAGAAGATGCCGAGGAGCGCGTCGAACATGGTGCCGGGCGGGTTTCCTTGGACCTGGAGGGTTCGGGTACGGCTCGGGGGCCGCGCGATCGCGGGCGCAGCGAGGCGGCGCGACATGGCGCGGACGCCCGGGGAGTATACCGCCCGCAGCGGATCGGCCCGACGGCCTTCGCCCTCGCGCGCGGCGCCGGAACGACCGGGGCCGCTCAGCCGGCCCCTGTTCAGCCGGCCGCCGCGCGCATCCCGTGGGCGCCCGGCCGGTCGAACGAGACGCCGCGATCGCGGAGCGACACGAACGCCGCGTGCCCGATCACGACGTGGTCGAGCAGGTCGATGTCGAGGAGCCGCCCGGCGGCGAGCGCCTCGGCCGTCAGGTGGAGGTCGTCCGGGCTGGGCGTCGGGTCGCCACTCGGGTGGTTGTGGACGAGGATGACGCCCGCCGCATTCGTGCGGACAGCGTCGCGGAAGAGCTCGCCGACGCGGACGAGGGAGGCGGAGACGTTGCCCTGGTAGACGGTCACCACCTGCAGGACGACGTTCTTCGTGTTCAGGAGGACCACGCGCAACTCCTCGCGCTCCAGGGAGCCCATCTCGACCATCAGGCGGTCCGCCACGTCCCGCGGAGCCCGGACGGTCCACCGGCCGGGCGGCCAGGCCTCGGCCGCCCGGCGACCCAGCTCGAACGCCGCGGCCAGCTGGGCCGCCTTCGCCGTCCCGACCCCGGGCAGGCCGCGGAGCTCCAGCTCGCCCGCCCGGGCGAGGCCGGCAAGCCCGTCGTGGCGGGCAAGCGCCTCTTCGGCCAGGCGCAGGGCGCTGATGCCGCGCGCGCCGGAGCCCCAGACGAGCGCCACCAGCTCCGCGGTGGAGAGGCCCGCAGGGCCTCGCCGGGCGAGCCGCTCGCGAGGGCGTTCGTCGGCCGGCATCTCGCGCAGGCGCCGGCCGCCGGCCAGAAGTGGAGGAGTGGCGGAACCGGCAGCGATCACTCGGGGCTCCTTTGGTCGGTCCGATGGTGGCGTTCCCGAGCCCGGACAACGGAGCCCGCCGATTCCTCCGCCATCCGGACCCGGGAACGCGGCGCAGCCTACCCTTCGGCCCTCACCGCGGACTCATCGCGGCCTCGCCCCGCCATTACGCGGCCCTCGCGCCCGGCCGCCCTCGATCGGCACGCCGGCGCTATCCCGTGGCGACCCGCGACCCCGCCAGCAGGAACAGGACGAGCGGGATCCCGTTGTAGACGGCATGCAGGGCGATCGGCGCGGCAAGCGTCCGCCGGCGCAGGAAGACCCAGCCGAGCAGGAGCCCGACCGGGATGCGGACGGCGAACGTGATGAGCGCGATGCGCAGCCCGGTCGAGAAGTCGCTGCCGAGCACGGTGAGGACGTGGACGAGGGCGAAGAAGAGCCCGGCCCGGATGATCGCCGCCCGCGGGCCGGCGGTCCGGGCCCAGGCGGTCGTGGTGAACCCGCGGAAGAACAGCTCCTCCCAGAAGGGGGCCACCACCACGGCCGCGAGGAGGTTCAGGGCTGAACCTGTCGGATCGTTGGTCGACGGGAGCGTGGGCTCCGGTGTCACACCCAGGACCGCGATGAGGACCGCGGCGAGGAACGCCGCCGCCAGGACCGCGGGGATCGCGAGCGCGATGCCCCACGCAACGTCCTCGACGAGCGAGCCCTCCCCCGGCCGGGGTCGCCGGAACCCGAGGTCGTGCCAGGACAGCGAGCCCGGGCCGACCACGAGGAGGGCGATCAGCCCCACCGAGACAAGTCCCGAGACCAGCGACGAGATCAGCACGCCCGCCTGGTCGCTGAGCCCGACCCCCACCGCGTCGAGGGCGACCGCCACCATGTTGACGATGAACAGGCTGCCGAGGAACGCCGCCGCGAAGACGAGGTACGGCGACGGCCCGGCGAATCCGGCGATCCCGTCGGCGGCCCTCTGGAGCCCCTGCGCGCCGGCGCCCGCGACGAGGCCGAGCGCCAGGATGCCGAAGCCGCCGACGATCAGCAGCGCGCTCGCACCGCTGCCGCCTCCCGCGATCCCCACGAAGAGCGCGGCGAGACCGGCGACCGCCAGGCCCCACCCGGCCACGTACAGCCCCGGGGCGGCGCGATCGTCGAGGTCGAACGTGCCGTGCCGGGCCGGGTGCGAGGCCGCCGGAGCGCCGCCGGCCGGGGGCTCGGGCGAGCTCAGGGCC
>JARLHH010000120.1 GCA_031292335.1 Candidatus Limnocylindrales bacterium
ACCCTGGCCCACCGCCTGGAGGGCACGCTGAGCATACCCGCCGGGCCGCCTCGAAGGGAAGATTGACCGGTCCGGCGCCGACGGCGCCGTCGGCGCGGTATCGTGTGAGGCCGGTGACGGGCGCCCGCGGCGCGGAACCCGGGCGGCCCACCGTCCTCCTGGACACGATCGGATGGGAATGCATGACACGAGCTGGACTGGAGCCCGGGATGGTCGACGAATACGCCCGGACGGGCGACGAGGCACGGTCGTGACGGCCATGCCCACGGCCGACGAGATCGGGGTCGCGGTCGTCTGTGCCGGCTGCGGCCGGGCGGCGACCGCTGCGGAGCTGTTCCCCATCCGCTGTCCGGCAGTCGTCCCCGGCGACGGGATCGACCACGTGATGACGACGGTGATCGACCCACGCGCCACGAGCTTCCCGGATGGCGATGAGCCCAATCCGTTCGTGCGCTACCGGGCGTTGTTCCGGGCCTACCACGTGGCGCGGGGGGCGGGCTGGTCGGACGAGCGCTACGTGACGCTGGTCGAACGGCTCGACCGGGCGGTTGCGGCCGTGGACGGACATGGCTTCACCGTCACGTCGTTCGCGCGATCGAGGCCCCTCAGCGACCGGCTGGGGTTCGAGGCCTCCGGCGGGGTCTGGGTCAAGGACGAGACCGGGAACGTCTCCGGGTCGCACAAGGCGCGCCACCTGATGGGCGCGATGCTGGAGCTCCTCGTCGCCGAGGAGCTCGGCGCCACGGGCACCCGCTCACAGCCGCTCGCGATCGCCTCCTGCGGCAACGCCGCGCTGGCGGCCGCGGTGGTGGCGCGGGCGGCCGGGCGAGCGCTCGACGTCTACGTCCTCGCCGGCGCCGACCCGGTCGTGCTGGAACGGCTGGAGCAGCTGCAGGCACGGGTCGTGGTGTGCGAGCGGGAGCCGGGCGTGCCCGGCGACCCGTCGGTCCACCGGCTCCGCGAGGCGATCGCCGCGGGCGCGATCCCGTTCACCTGCCAGGGCAACGAGAACGGCCTCGCCATCGAGGGCGGCGAGACGCTCGGGTTCGAGATGGTCTCGGAGCTGGCCAGGCAGGGCCGGACGCTGGACCGGGTCGTCGTGCAGGTCGGCGGCGGGGCGCTCGCCTCGTCCGTCGCGCAGGCCTTCGCCGAGGCCCACGTGCTCGGCGCGATCGGCCGGCAGCCGCGGCTGGACGCCGTGCAGACGGCCGGGTGCTGGCCCCTCCGGCGCGCCTACGACCGCGTCGCGGCCCGCCTGCGGGCGCGCCCGGACGCTGCGTGGACGGGCGAGGGTCTCACGGGCGCGGCGCTCGAGGAGGCGCTGGGCTACGCGGCACACCATCGCGCGGAGTTCATGTGGGCCTGGGAATCGGAGCCGCAGAGCATCGCCCACGGGATCCTCGACGACGAGACCTATGACTGGCTGGCAGTCGTGCGGGGCATGCTCACGACCGGCGGCAGGCCGGTCACGGTCGACGAGGAGCGCCTCGTGGAGGCGAACGACCTCGCCCGGGACACCACCGGCATCGACGCGGACCACACCGGAAGCTCCGGCCTGGCCGGGCTCATGGAGCTGCTCCGCGACGGGACCGTGGGGGCGGGTGAGTCGGTCGCCGTCTTCCTGACCGGCGTCAGGCGCACCTGACCGAGGTCACTCGCGCCTGACCGAGGGGCTGCTCAGAAGGCCTCGAGGTAGCGGTCCAGCTCCCACTGGGTGACCTGGGCGCGGTACTCGTCCCATTCGGCCTGCTTGGCCTCCAGGTAGTGCTCCAGGACGTGCTCGCCGAGCGCCTCGCAGATCACCGGGTCGGACCGCAGCTCCTCCATCGCCTCGCCGAGCGTGCCCGGGAGCTCCCGGATGCCGCGCTCGGATACGCGGGCGGCGTCCATCTCGAAGAGCGACTCCTCGACCGGTTCGGAGAGCTGCAGCCCCTTCTCCACGCCGTCCAGCCCGGCCGCGATCATGACGGCGAAGGCAAGGTAGGCGTTCGAGGACGGGTCCGGACAGCGCACCTCGAGGCGCGTGCCCTCGATGGACTTCCCGGGCGAGATCATCGGGACCCGGATGAGCGCGGACCGGTTCGTCCGGCCCCAGGTGATGTAGGTCGGCGCCTCGTAGCCCGGCACGAGACGCTTGTACGAGTTCACGGTCGGGGCGAGGATCGCGATCATCGAGCGGGCGTGGGCCAGGATCCCGGCCATGTAGGAGCGCGCCAGGTCGGAGAGGCCGTACCTGTTCGCCGGGTCGGCGAAGGCGTTGCGCTGGTCGGCGATCGAGAAGAGGCTCTGGTGGGTGTGCATGCCGGAGCCGTTGATCCCGAAGATCGGCTTGGGCATGAACGTCGCGTACAGGCCGTGCTGCTGGGCGATCGCCTTGAGGGCGAACTTGAAGGTGACGGCGTTGTCCGCCGTGCGCAGCGCGTCGGAGTACTCGAAGTCGATCTCGTGCTGGCCGGCCGCCACCTCGTGGTGGGCGGCCTCCACCTTGATCCCGAAGGCCTCCAGGGCGTCCACCATGTCCTGGCGGACCTCCTGGGCGAGGTCGGTCGAGAAGTCGAAATAGCCCGCCAGGTCGTGCGGCAGCGGCGCCACCTTCCCGTTCGCGTCGCGATTGAACAGGAAGAACTCCAGCTCGGGGCCCATGTTCACGATGTAGCCGAGCTTCTGCGCGCGCAGCACCTGGCGCCGCAGCACGAACCGGGGGTCGCCCACGAACGGCTCGCCGCGCGGCGTGTAGACGTCGCAGATGATCCGGGCGGTCCCGCGGCGGCCGCTCGCCGGCTGCCAGGGGATCTCCGCGAAGGTGCTCATGTCGGGCATCAGGTACTGGTCGGATTCGGCGATCCGGGTGAAGCCCTCGATCGACGAGCCGTCGAACCACGTGCCGTGGAGCACGGAGCTCTCCAGCTGGTGGATCGGGATCGTGACCGCCTTGACGATGCCCAGGACGTCGGTGAACTGGAGCTGCACGAAGCGGATCCCGTCCGCCTTCGCCTTCTCGATCACCCGCGCCACGCTCTCGTCCACGTCATCCTCTCTGGTCGCGGGGCAGGCCGCTCCGACCGTCAAGCTGGAGGGCCCCTTCATCCGGCCGGACGACCGAACCGGCTCGAGCTCAGTACTGGAAGAGAAGCTCGCGGTACTTGGGGAGCGGCCAGAGCTCGTCGGAGACGATCGTCTCCAGCTCGTCGGCCGCGGCGCGGAGGGCGTTCTGGGCCGGGATGACCTGGTCCACGAACGCCCTTGCCTCCGCCTGGACCGAGCCCGCCTCGTGCGCCGCGTGCTGGGCATGCTCCAGCGCATGGATCGCGTCCACGAGCCGGTCGGCCAGGCCGGCGACGTGCTCGGCCACGGCCGCGATCCCCTTCGACGCCGAGCCACCCGCGAGCTGGCCCAGGTAGGCGGCGGTCGCGGGCACGATCATCGTCCTCGCCATGTCGAGCGCGCAGTTGGCCTCGATGTTCTGGACCTTGACGTAGCGCTCCCAGTTGATGTCCACCCGGGCGGCCAGCTCGCGCTCCGAGAGGACCCCGAACTTCGCGAAGACGTCCTTCGCCTTCTGCGTGGTCAGTGCCGGCAGCGCGTCGACCGTGGTCCGGTTGTTCGGCAGCCCGCGCCGGGCAGCCTCCGCATGCCACTCCTCCGAGTAGTTGTTGCCCTCGAAGAGGACCTGCTTGTTGGCCCGCACGATCCGGGACAGGATCGACGTCAGCCCCTCGAAATCGCCGTGGTCGAGCTTCTCGAGCTCGTCGGCGAGCTGGCAGAGCGAGTCGGCCACGGCGGTGTTGAGGACCGTCTGGGGCCAGTAGATGGGCGCCGAGGAGCCCACCGCGCGGAACTCGAACTTGTTGCCGGTGAAGGCGAACGGCGAGGTCCGGTTGCGGTCGGTGGCGTCCTTCGGGAGGACCGGCAGCGACGTCACGCCCAGCTCCAGCGAGCCGCCCTTCTTCGACGCGGACGCGGCGCCTTTCTCCAGCTGCTCGATGACGTCCTCGAGCTGCGAGCCGAGGAAGACCGACATGATGGCCGGGGGTGCCTCGTTGGCGCCGAGGCGGTGGTCCTGGCCGGCGTCGGCGATGCTCGCGCGCAGGATGTCGGCGTGCGCGTTGACCCCCCGGATCACGGCCACGAGGAAGGCCAGGAACTGCGCGTTGGCGTGCGGATCATGGCCCGGATCGAGCAGGTTCTCCCCCTCGTCCGTGCCCATCGACCAGTTGTTGTGCTTGCCCGAGCCGTTGATCCCCGCGAACGGCTTCTCGTGGGACAGGAACATCAGGCCGTGCCGCGGCGCAAGGCGTCGCATCATGCTCAGCACGATCATGTTGTGGTCGGAGCCGACCGAGGTGGGCTCGTAGACCGGGGCCATCTCGAACTGGCCGGGCGCCACCTCGTTGTGGCGGGTCTTGGCCGGGATGCCCAGGCGCCACAGCTCCCGGTCCAGGTCCATCATGAAGGCGAGGATGCGCTCGCGGATCGGGCCGAAGTACTGGTCCTCGAGCTCCTGGCCCTTGGGGGACGGTGCGCCGAACAGCGTGCGCCCGGTCAGGACGAGGTCCGGGCGCTGCTCGGCAAGGCGCCGGTCGACCAGGAAGTACTCCTGCTCGGGCCCGATGTTCGTGAAGACCCGGCTGGCGCTGGTGTTGTCGAACCAGCGCAGGACGCGCAGGGCCTGCGTGCCCAGCGCCTCCTGCGATCGCAGCATCGGGATCTTGTGATCGAGCGCCTCGCCCGTGAACGAGACGAAGGCGGTCGGGATGGTGAGCGTCACGCCGTTCGGCTCGACCTGCAGGTAGATCGGGCTCGTGACGTCCCAGGCGGTGTAGCCGCGGGCCTCGAAGGTGGCCCGGATGCCGCCGGACGGGAAGGAGCTGGCGTCGGGCTCGCCCTGGAGCAGGTTCCGGCCGGAGAACTCGGCGATGGTCTGGCCGTCGCCGGTGGGGCTCAGGAACGAGTCGTGCTTTTCCGCGGTGGAGCCGGTCATCGGCACGAACCAGTGGGTGTAGTGGGTGGCCCCATGCGAGAGGGCCCACTCCTTCACCCCGTGCGCGACGGCGTCGGCGATCACCGGGTCGAAGGGCTCCAGGCCCTCGATCGTCCGGCGCAGGCGCTTGAAGATCGGCTTGGCCAGGAACTGCCGCTGGGCGGCCTCGTGGAACACGTACTGGCCGTAGATCTCCTCGCCGGCGTGGGCGAGGTAGTCCTGGGTCGAGGCAACCTGGTGGTTCGAGATCGACTCGATGGCCGTGTGGCGGGCGGACATGTGGCTCCTATCTCGACGGGCGGGCATGTTCGGGGGTTCGGGCCGGAGTCGGGACGATTCCAGGGCTCCGCGGCCTGACCCACGTGGAGACGAATCCGGGATCAAGCCAGCAACCTACCGCACCGGGTCGGGCAGTCCAAGCCCCCGGCCACGCACGACTCCGAAATGTCCCGCAATCGAAACTCGCCCGTCGTGGTCCCTCCACGGTCGAGGAGCTACGGCGCGTCAGCCGGGGGGCCGGCGCCGTCCGACGAGGTCCGTGAGGAGCGCCCCGAACTCCCGGCGCAGGTCCACGTAGCGGTCCGCGTGGGCGGCCAGGCGCACCTCGCCGGCCGGATCGATGCGCGCCCAGACGCGCCGGCGCGGGAAGTAGAACGTGATCGCGAGGCCCAGCACGAGGAGGAAGAAGCTGGTCCAGACGAGCGGGGCGCCGGGGTCGCGGCGCACGATGATCCCCGAGTAGGCGGAGATGGCGTCCACCGTCACGTTGAAGTCGACGTTCGCGGGCGCCGCCGAGTCACCCGGCCCCGCCAGCCCCTGGAAGAGGGTCTGGTAGGCGCTGGGGTTGCCGTCGGCATCGAGGGCGGTGGGCTGCACCGCCACCACGAACAGGGGCGTCGCGGTCCCGGGATGCGCCAGCACCAGCTGGATCACGGCGTCGCGACCCGGCACGACCAGCTGGCCGGTCGGCAGCCCCGCCGCGGTCGCGTCGAGCGGGACCGGCCCGGACCACAGGAGGCCGCCGCTCCGCTCGCGGATGGTCAGGTCGATCGCCGGGCCGAAGAAGTTCTGGTGGAACGTGTAGCCGGCCGCGCTCAGCGGGTCGTTGACCCGGATCGTCTTGCGGGCGATCTCGCGGCCATCCTGGTAGACCGCGAGGTCGGTCGTGAAGTCGGTGAAGCGGCCCGAGCTGTCCTGGGGATCCTGGAAGGCGAGGTTCTTGACGCTGATCAGGCCGGCCGTCCCGATGCTCTCGACGGGGATGGCCTGCCCAACCGGCAGCAGGAGCCCCGTCTCGAACCCGAAGCGGCTGGTCACGGCTGCGGCCAGGAGGAAGCCGACCAGCCCCGCGTGGCTGATCAGGGTCGCCATCTTCACGTACTGGTGACGGTCGCCATACAGGAACCGCGTCCCGTCGGCAGCCTCATCCTCGCGAACGCGGAACCGGGCGCGACGCAGGGCCGCCCGCACGTCGTCGGCCGCCAGGCCGGTCGCGATCACGGCGTGGTCGGGCAGGGCCGGGTCGTAGAAGGCATCCGGCTGGCGGACGCGCACGTGCCTGGACTGGCGCCACAGGCGCGGGGTCCGGTCCAGCGTGCAGACGACGATCGACACGGCGAGGAGCGCCAGCAGGAGCGTGAACCACCAGGCGCTGAAGACGCGGAAAAGCTGGAGGCGCTCCAGGAACGCGACGACGCCGGACCCGAGCGAGGGCTCCAGGCGGGCGCGGATGATGTCCATCTGCTGCGCGTAGTCCGCGGCGCTGCGGAAGGCGATCGACGGGAGCTGGGGCAGGACGATCCCCACCACCCCGGCCAGCGCGATCGCCACGATCTGGAGGACGGCGAACGGGACGGAAGTCAGGAGCCCGTAGATCCCCCGGCCGGCCCGCGCCAGCGGGTTCGCCGGCCGTCGGGAGAGGATGGCGGGCACACGGTCCACCGCGGCCCGGGAGGTTGCCACGGGTCAGGTGATCGCGGGTCGCGCGCCGGGCGAGTCGGCCGCCGCCGTCGTCGGGTCGGCCGCGCCGAGGGCACGCTCGAAGTCGGCGGCAAGGTCCGCCGCATCCTCCAGGCCGACGGAGACCCGCAGGAGGCCCGGAGCGATCCCGGCCTCGGCCAGCTGGTCCGGCGCGAGCTGCCGGTGGGTGGTCGACGGCGGGTGGACCACGATCGTGTGGATACTGCCCAGGGATGCCGTCCGCTCCGGGATCCGCAGCGCGTCGATGAACGCGCGGCCGGCCGCCGCGCCGCCGTCCAGCTCGAAGGCGAGCATCCCTCCGCCCCCGCCGAGCTGCCGCGCGGCAATCGCGTGCTGGGGATGTGACGGGCGCGGCGGGTACCACACCCGGTGCACGCCGGGCCTGCCCTCCAGCAGGTCCGCGAGCACCGACGCCGTCGCCTGGTGACGTTCCATCCGGAGCGCGAGCGTGGGGATGCCGCGCAGGACGAGAAACGCGCTGAATGGCGCCAGCGTGCCGCCCGTGTCCACGTGGAGCGCCCGGATCGCGTCGATCAGCGGGCGGCTCCCGGCGACCGCGCCGGCGAGCACGTCGGAGTGCCCGGCGATGTACTTCGTGGCGGACTCCACCACGAGGTCGGCGCCCAGCTCCAGGGGGCGGCACAGGTAGGGCGAGGCGAACGTGTTGTCCACGACGAGCGTGGCGCCGTGCCGGTGCGCCAGCGCCGCCAGCTCCGCGAGGTCCGGGACCACCAGCGTGGGATTGGAGATGGTCTCCAGGTAGAGGATTCGCGTGGGCGCGGCGGCGAGAGCGGCTTCCACGGCCGCGGAGTCGGTGGCATCCACGAACGCGGTCGCGACACCGGCGCGGGCCAGGACCGTGGAGAAGAGGCTGCGCGTCGTGCCATAGAGCGCGCGTGTCGCGACGATCCGATCCCCGGCGGCCACCTGCGACGCCACCGCGAGATGGATCGCGGCCATGCCGGTCGCCGCCGCGAAGCCGGCCTCGGCACCGTGCAGCGCCGCGAACGCCTCCGCCAGCGCATCGACGGTCGGGTTGCCCAGCCGAGCGTAGACGTACCCCGGCTGCCGGCCGGTGGTCACCGCGCCCAGCTCGTCCGCGTCGGCGCTCGCGAACGTGGCGGCCTGGTAGATGGGGACCGACGAAGGCGGCTGGTCCACCCGCGGGACCCGCGTGGATGCCCGGATCGCGCGCGTCGTGAAGCCGTCCTCCATCGCCGGATCGTACACCGGCACGGGCGGCCGGCCGCGTCACCGGCCGGCCTCGGAGCG
>JARLHH010000121.1 GCA_031292335.1 Candidatus Limnocylindrales bacterium
CGCGTCGAGCGCGCTGCTGGCGCAGATCGAGCAGACGGTCCGCCTGATCCGCTCGAAGGGCGTCGGCGTCTACTTCGTCACCCAGGTCCCGACCGACGTCCCCTCGTCGGTCCTGGCCCAGCTCGGCAACCGGGTCCAGCATGCCCTCCGCGTCTTCACGCCCGAGGACTCGGACAGCCTCAAGAAGACCGTCCGCACGTTCCCGATGACCGACTATTTCGAGACCGGGAGCACCCTCACCTCACTGGGCATCGGGGAGGCCCTGGTGACGGTCCTCTCGCCGCGGGGCGTCCCGACGCCCCTGGCACCGACCCGGCTCCTGCCCCCCGACTCGTTGATGGCCGCCCTGCCGGCGGACGAGCTCCAGCGCCGGATCCAGGCGGGCGCGCTGTATTCGGTCTACGCGACGACGGTCGACCGGCAGAGCGCCCACGAGATCATCACCGCGCGCCTCCAGGCCGCGCAGGCGGCCGTCGCCGCGATGCAGCCGGTGCCGGTCGGGGCCGCGGCCGCCGGGACCACAACGCCCGCCGGCCCGACGCCCGCCCAGGAGCGCGCCGAGATCGAGCGCCGGGCTCGCGAGCTGGAGCGGATCCGCCAGTCCGCGGAGCGCGAGGCGCGGGCCCAGGCGAAGGAGAAGGCCACCGAGCAGCGCGCCGCGGAGCGGGCCCGGCTCCAGCGGGAGCGAGAGCTCTCGCAGGTCGGGAACACGATGCTGCGCGGCGTGCTGGGGACGCTCTTCGGCGGGAGCAAGCGGCGCCGCTGAGGGTGGGGTGCAGCGCCGCTGACGGAGTGGGGCCCGGCGGCCCCGCGGAGGCGCGGCGCAGCCCTGCCCCCGTTCTCGGCTACTCGACCCGCGTTCCCTCCACGCCCGGGGCGGCCGGCGGGTAGGCGGGCTTCAGGGCGTCCAGGGTGTCCGCGAGGATCTCGCCCACGGCCAGGTTCCGGAGCCAGTTCCGGTTCGCCGGGACCAGGTACCAGGGCGCGTACGCGGTGGACGTCTCATCGAGCATCTCCTCGAACGCGGCGCGGTAGTCGTCCCAGCGGGCGCGCTCCGCGAGGTCGCCCGGATTGAACTTCCAGCGCTTCGTCGGGTCGTCCACGCGCTCCTGGAAGCGAGCGCGCTGCTCGTCCCGGTCGATCGCCAGGAAGAGCTTGACGATCGTGACGCCCTCGTCCGTCAGCATCTTCTCGAAGCTGCGGATGTGCTCGTAGCGCCGTCGCCAGCGCTTCTCCGGGACCAGTCCGTGTACCCGGACGATCAGCACGTCCTCGTAGTGGCTCCGGTTGAAGATACCGATCTCGCCCTTGGCGGGGACCCGCTGGTGGACACGCCAGAGGTAGTCGTGGGCGAGCTCCAGCGGGGTCGGGGCCTTGAACGACGCGACCGGCGTTCCCTGCGGGTTGAAGGCGCCCGCAATGACCCGGATCGTGCCGTCCTTGCCGGCGGCGTCGATCCCCTGGACGACGACGAGGACCGCGTGGGCTGCCTCGGCCCAGAGCCGCTCCTGGAGGTCGGCCAGGCGTGCGAGCACCTTCGCCAGATCGTCGGTCGCGGCGTCCTTCTCCCGGCCGAAGGTGGCGCCGCAATCGAATCGGGCGAGGTCCACCTTGGCCCCGGGCTTGACCCGCAGGAGCGCCTGGAAGCCATTCCGGTCCACCTTCTTCGGCGCCATGATTTCCTCCTGCTCGTCGGTCGTCACGCCTGCCGGCCCGCGTTGGGGCGGGGACGCGCGGGCTCCAGCCAGGGAGTGGCCGGACGTCCTGGCTAGAATGCGCTCGATCGCCGGCCGCGTCCCATCCGGCGCGATCCCGAGGAGCCGCCCATGGCCACCGCCACGAACCTTGTCCCGCACAAGATCTTCCTCGCCGGGCGCTGGGTGGACTCGCCGGATCTCATGACGATCGCCAACCCCGCCCGCCCGGGCGAGCCGGCCGGCTTCACCTACCAGGCGACGCCCGAGCAGTACGAGGAGGCCGTCGAGGCGGCGGTCGCCGCGTTCGGAGTGACCCGAAAGCTGCCCGCCTACGAGCGCGCCGCCACGCTCCGCAACATCAGCAGCGGCATTCGCGCGCGCCGCGAGGAGCTGGGGCGCCTGATCGCGCTCGAGGCCGGCAAGCCGATCCGGGACGCGCTCGTCGAGGTGGATCGGGCGACGCTCACCTTCCGGCTGGGCGCCGAGGAGGCGGAACGGCTCGGCGGGGAGGTGATCCCGCTCGACCTGATGGCCAGCAGCAGGGGCCGCGTCGGGATAACCCGGCGCTACGCGGCCGGCCCGGTCGCCGCGATCAGCCCGTTCAACTTTCCGCTCAACCTCGCCGCCCACAAGCTGGCCCCGGCGATCGCGGCGGGATGCTCCATCGTCCTGAAGCCGCCCTCTAAGGACCCCCTCACGATGCTCACCGTCGCGGAGATCGTAGAGGAGGCCGGCGCTCCGGCCGGCTCGGTGAGCATTCTCCCGATGAGCCGCGCGCTCGGGGACCGGCTCGTCGCAGACGACCGCTTCGCGGTGCTCTCGTTCACCGGATCCCCCGCGGTGGGCTGGCCGATGAAGGCGCGCGCCGGCAAGAAGCGGGTCGTGCTCGAGCTCGGCGGCAACGCCGGGGCGATCGTCGACCGGAGCGCCGACCTCGACTGGGCCGTCCGCCGGATCACCGTCGGCGCCTTCAGCTACTCCGGGCAGGTCTGCATCAGCGTCCAGCGGGTCTTCGTTCACGACGACGTCTTCGACGAGTTCGCCGACCGGCTCGTCGCCGCGGCGCGCGCGCTCCGCCTGGGCGACCCGCTCGACCCGGAGACGGATCTCGGCCCGATGGTCGACGTCAGGGCGGCGGCGCGCACGCAGGCCTGGGTGGACGAGGCGGTTGCGGCCGGCGCCCGCCTCCTGCTCGGCGGGCACGCCGAGGATACGTTCTACCCGCCGACGATCCTGGTGGACGCGCCGCTGGACGCGAAGGTCTGCTCGGAGGAGGCGTTTGCGCCGCTCGTCGTGCTCGCCCGCTTCTCCGACTTCGAGGCAGCCGTCTCGCAGGCCAACGACTCGCGGTTCGGGCTCCAGGCGGGCGTTTTCACGAACGACCTCGGGGACGCGTTCCGGGCCTTCGACGGCCTCGAGGTCGGCGGCGTCATCCTCAACGACATCCCGACCTACCGGATCGACCACATGCCGTACGGCGGGGTAAAGGATTCCGGGCACGGCCGCGAGGGGCTGCGCTACGCGATCGAGGACATGACCGAGATCCGGATCCTGGTGGTCGCCCAGCCGGGATAGTGGCGCCGCTCCGGGTTGGCACCCCGGCGGGCCGGCTCAGATTCCGCTGATCGAGCGCGAGGACATCCTTGGGCCGCGGCGCGGGGCCTGCACACCGACCGCCTCGATGAGCCGGATCACCCGAGCGCGATTCCCGGCGTACGGGGCCAGGAGCTCCAGCATCCGCTCGTCGGTCCCGCGCGGCTCGCCCGCGAGCGCCCAACAGACCGCGTGGCAGAGGTGGAAGTCGCCGACGCTGACCGCGTCCGCGTCGCCCAGCGCACGCAGCCCGACCTCGGCCGCAGTCCACTGGCCAACCAGCGGGAGGGCCTGAAGGCGCGCATACGCGTCCGACAACGGCAGGTCCACGCACTCCTCGACGCGGGCCGCACGACCGGCCGCGAAGCGGATCGCGTCCGCTCGACGCCGTTCCAGCCCCAGCGGGTGGTAGGCATACCCGGGAAGCCCGGCGAGTGTCGCGGGCGTCGGCGGCACGCGCATCGGCGCCGGGCGGCGGGCGGACGGCTCGTCCCACGGACCCGGCGCCGGCTCCCCATGCCGGCGAACGAGCGCGACGAACGCCGCGCGGGCCTCGTCGCCGGTCACCTTCTGCTCGATGATCGCGGGAACGAGCGCCTCGAAGACACGGCGCGTCCGGCCGATCCTGATCCCCGGGAGCCGGGCGTGCAGGTCGCGCAGCAGCGGGTGACCGGCCAGCAGCGCCGCGAACTCGGACGAGTGGTCCAGCGCGCCGATCAGCTCCGGCGCCTGCTCGATCGCCCACGCGCCTCCCGGACCCCAGGCCTGCGCCCGGATGGCAGTGCCGTCGGGGATCAGCCTGAGCGTGGCCGGCCCATCCGGCGTGCGCGTCGCCCGCCAGGCTGAGCCGTCGCGCGAGAAGCGCAGCGTGGGGTCGCCGGGACCGCGCCGGTGCACCTCCAGCGTCCGGCGCAGGTCGATCCGGGCCGCGGGTTCGATCCGGCGGAGGAGCGGCTCCATCCCCGCGGAGCCTACGCCCTGGGCTCGCCGGCCACCTTATTGGCGCCCTCCTTGCCTCCGGCGAACGGGCTGCTTCTCATCGCGCACATGCTTGGCGTCAAGATCAGCACCAAGCACCAGATCGCCGTGCCGAGCGAAGCCGCAGGAAGCTGGGCCTCAAGGCGGGCGACCAGCTCGATGTCGAGATCGAGGGCGACGTCATCCACCTCCGCCGCCACGTGCCCGCCGGAACCCGGCTCTTTGGCATCGGGGCCCACCTCTGGGACGGCACGGACCCAGTGCAGCGGATTCGGGCGCTCCGTGATGAATGGGAGGCGCGCCAGCTTGAACGAGAAGCCCAGGTCGCGCGCGATATCGCGGCCGCCTGGGCCGAGCACGGACGTCCGCGGGATGAGGACCGCTGATGACCATCGAGGAGCTCGCCGCGCGTCATCGGCGGATCGCCCTCGACGCGAATGCCTTCATCTACCTCTTCGAAGCCGGCGGTCCCCTGGCGCGGGCGACGGCTGCAATCGTTGACATGGCCGAGTCCGGCCGCATCTCGATCGTCGTCTCGAGCCTGGTTCTTGCCGAGATCGGCGTTGGTCCGGTTGCCGCAGATGACGCAACAATGGCCGAACGATACGGTCAGGCCCTGTGCGAGACTCGTGGTCTCGACGTGGTTCCGCTCACCGCGGATATCGCCCTCGACGTCGCCGTGATCCGGGGACGCGATCACATCGAGATCGCCGACGCCGTCCACCTCGCGACGGCCAGGCACGCCGGCGCATCGGCAATCGTGACGAACGACGAACGGATGCGCCCGGTCTCTCGCCTGGAGGTCGTTCGCCTGGCCGACCTCGTCGCCTAGGCGCTCGTCGGCCGCCCCGTCTACCCGCCGATCCGCACGATCCAGCGGCCGCGGGCGCGCCCGGCCAGGATCCCGTCGAGCGCCTCCGGCAGCGTGTCCAGCGTGACCTCGGTCAGGCCATCGCCCAAGCCGTTGGGGCGCAGGTCGCCGCCGAGCTGCGCCCAGATCGCACGCCGCTCGGCGATCGGGACCTGGGCGGAGTCGATGCCGAGCAGCGCCGCGCCGCGGAGGATCGACGGGAAGACCGTCGTCGCGAAGCCCGGTCCGCCGGCGTTGCCCGAGGCCGCGACCGCGGCGTCGCGCCGGAGCGTGCGGAGGATGTAGGGAAGCGTCGCGCCGCCCACGCAGTCGACGGCGCCCGCCCAGCGCTCCGCCTCGAGGGCGCGCGGGCTCTCGGCCGTCACCTCCGCGCGGTCGATCACGTCTGTTGCACCGAGCCCGCGCAGCCGGTCCGCCTCCGTTGGGTCATGGCGCCCGCGTGGACACGGGCGCGGCGGACTCGAGCGCCGGCGGCGGAGTGATCACGATCGGAGTTGGGACCGGTGTCCGCGTTGGAGCTGGGGTTGGTGGTGGCGTTGGCTGGACCGTGGGCTGTGTCGTCGGCCGGGCGGTCCGCGTGGGTGACGGTCTGGCGGTCGGGTGTGGGCTCGGTGACGGCCGGGCGGACGGCGCCGGAGATGGACTCGGCGTCGGCGACGGCATGAGCGTTGGCGAGGGGCTCAGGAGAGGCGATGGACTGAGTGTCGGCGTGTCGGTGGGAGGCGTGCTCGGGGCGGCGGTGGACGCAGCCTCGGGGGATCCCGTCGGTGAGAGGACGGGAAGAACGACGCCCGCGGGTCCCCCGCCGGGGCGGGCGAAGAAGAGACCAAAGGCGAGGACGGCAAGCACGCACACGAGCAGCACGGCAGCCGAGTCGCGCAGGAGCAGGCGCCGCGGCGAGACGTCCGCGACGATCGGGTCGGCCACCGTGAACGCCGTGCTGCCCTGTTCGGAGACGGCAGGGCTCGTCGCCGGGGCGGGCTCGGCCGGATCGATGCCCGGCTCGACGGACTCGGACAGCCGGGACCTGTCGCCTGCCGCGTCGGGGTGCTGCGAGCCGCGGAACCGCTCGCACTCGCGGAAGCGGGAGGTCAGGCAATACCTCGCCTGGCGAGCGAGGTCGGCAGTCAGAAGCTGCTCCGCGGCGAAGCAGCGATGCGCCGGATCCGGGAGCGCGTAGTGGGTGCGGCGATCGAACGGGAGGCCGAGCAGCGGGCAGGCAGGCGCCTCGGTCAGATCGAGCTCGATATCAGCCATCCCGACGATCTTCGTCACCCCGTTCACTCGGGCCTGCTGCCCGACCGTGCCATGTGGCCTCGCGCGGGCCGTCTCATCTGAGTCTCTCGCGATGGTCGGCCGTGCGGCGACGGCCCAGAAGTACCGCCGAGGCGCCGTCCAGCCCTAGACCGTGGTCTGGCCCGGTTGCGGCGCGTGGACCACGACATCGCCGAGGCCCCGTGCCGAGAGCTCGTTCCGCAGCTGGTCCGGGGTGCCGGCGAGGATCGGGAACGTGCCGTAGTGGATCGGCATGACGTCCTTCACTCCAAGCAGCTCGACGGCCAGCGCCGCCTCGCGGGGGCCCATGGTGAAGTGGCCGCCGATGGGGAGCAACGCGAGGTTCGGGCGGTACAGGTCGCCGATGATGTGCATGTCGCCGAAGACGTTCGTGTCGCCGGCGTGGTAGATCGTGTAGCCATTCTCCAGGCGGACCACGAACCCGGCGGGCTCGCCCAGGTACAGCGTGGTCTCGGCGCCCGGGTTCCAGTCACC
>JARLHH010000122.1 GCA_031292335.1 Candidatus Limnocylindrales bacterium
GCGAAGCCGGCCGCGTTGGTGGTCAGGGTCGCGATCGTCGTCCAGGGGACGCCGACGCTCGTGTACTCGAGGACGAAGGACCGGTTCGACCCTCCCGTCCCGAACTGGACCGAGAAGGTGTCCGGCTGACCGTAGGTGACCATCCCGCGCGAGCGGGTGAGGGTAAGGGTGGCAGGCGAGATGACGGTGATCGCCGGGCTGGTGGCCGCGGTCTTCGCGCCATTGTTGAGGTCCGTCGCGGTGACCGTCCGACTGCCGGCGGTGTTGAGCGTGACACCGAACGTCCTGGTGCCCGCCACGAGCGCGGCGCTTGCGGGCAGGGTCGCGGCCGGGTCGCTCGAGGTGATCGCGACGACATCCGTCGAGGCCACGACGTTCCAGTTCGCGTCCACCGCGTTGACGGTGACGGTGAACGGGGTGCCGGCCATCTGGGCGGTCGGGGTGCCGGTCTTGCCGGACACCGTGCCCGGAGCGGCGATCTCACCGGGGACGAGCACCTGGAGCTTTGTGAAGGTCCCCGCGACGACGGTGAAGGCCGCGCTGGAGCCCGATGCGAGTTGCGACGTGCCGCTCGTGCGGGTGGCGGTCAGTCGGACCCCGGTCTCAGCCTTGGAGTACGTCACCCCGGAGATCGTGACCGAGTTCGCGCCCTTCACGATGGAGCCGCTCAGCGTCCCGCCCAGCGTCCCGGTGCCGGCATTGAGACTGAGAGAGACCGCCGTGCGCGAGGTGACATTGGCCGGGGTGCCGGCGGCGTCCTGCGACTGGACAACGACGCTGAAGGCGGTTCCAGCGGTCGGGCTCGGCGGACTGATCGAGGTGATCGCGAGCTTCGTCGCGGGACCGGCGCCGGCGGTGACCGTGAACGCGTCGGTCCCGAGGAAGCCGAAGCTGGTGCAGCCGCCGCTGCCGCTGACCGTCACATCCCGCAACCCAACGGCGGCGGCGGTGGTGACGGTGACGTTTGCCGTCATCAGGGTGTTGCTGCTCCGGGCCACGCCCGCGGCGCTGACTCCACTGCCGGAGAAGGTGACGCTGTAGGTTGAACAGCCGCCGGCGAAGCCCGAGCCGGCGATCCTGACGGGCTGGCTCGTGGCGCCCTGGGCGAGCGAACCCGGGGAGATCGAGCTCACGGCCGCCAGCGCCGCGATCGGCGCGCCGAGGGCGACCAGGAGAACGAGGGCCTGCGCGACGGCCAGTGTGCGCAGGCTGGGCATGGACTGGCTCATGGTTCGTGGCATCGAGATCGCTCGCCTCCCGTACAGGGCCACCCGGGTGGCCGTGGCGCGGCCAATGCCGCGATAGCGCCCGTCACGCGGACGAGGACGCGACTAGATGACGTGGACCAGCCAGAGGATCACCAGCACGATCACGATCACGCCGACGATCCCGACGCCGCCGTTTCTTGAGTACATCTCGATCTCCCGTTCAGCTACCAGGAAGGCTCATCATTCGTCCTGCAGGCATCGCGCCCGCGGCTGTCGCGGCTTCACATCGGCCGCTCGGGCGACTGGGCCGGATCGCTCCGGGGCCCCTCGGACTCGCGGCCGGCCTTGCGGATGTCGTCGCCCAGGTTGCCGAGTTTCTTGCCGATCTCGTCCCCGGCGTTGCCGACGTGGTCCTTCGGGTCAGTGCCGTCGATGCCGCGGGCGGTCTTCTTGACGCCGGTCTCGACATCGCGGTAGGTGCGCTTGACTTCGTCCATCGATCAATCTCCTTCGGTCTGCTTACCGTGTACGGGTGCTGTCCATCGCCGTCGCGTTCGGTTCGACCCCGGCCAGCCTCAGCGAAGGTGAAGGTCGACGCCCAGGAGCACCAGGGGCCAGAGCACGACCGCGAGCACTGCCGAGAGGATCGGCATCAGCGCGTTGAGACTCGCGAAGAAGGAGTGGTTCGACGCCACGACCAGACCGACAACGAGATAGACGAGGCTCACGAGCGACGAAATCCCAGATCTCACACCCAACTCCCTGCGGTTCGCTGACCAGGTCTCGGCCGAGATTCGCGCCCGGCGTTCCGCGCTCGCTCGATGGTCGCCCGGACCGCGGCGCTCGGTGCGTCACGACCCGCCACGCGATGCGGCGCGGTGGGTCGCGACTGGTGTGGAGCGAGATCCGGTCGGGTTGACGCGAGCTATGAGCGCCGCACCTCGCGCGTGACGACGACCGTGTCGTCCTTGCCTTTCTGGTCGATCGCGCCGCCCGTTGCGCCGGCCGCCGCGCCGATCGCGCCGCCGATGACGGCTCCGACGGGCCCGCCGACGATCGCTCCGGCGACTGCGCCTGCTGCGCCGCCGAGGAACGCGCCGCCGACCTCCTCGTCACCGTGCGGGACGCCCTTCACATAGTCCTTCTCGACTGTCTCGCGCGGCGCCGCGCTGGTATCGGTGACCGTCTCGCGCTCGATGGTCGTGTGCTCAGCCATGGCATGATCTCCTGTCCTGGTGCGCGCGGCCCGGCGCCGTTCGCGAACCCGAGTGTGCTGTCAACACGCGACTGAGTCATGACGGCTCGTCATCCGCGGAGGGAGGTCTGAGGCTTCGTACCTGGGCACACCGCCCACGTCGCCGTGCCCGGGGAGATGACGGATCTTCATGACTTCGTCGTGGACAGACGCCACACTCAGCAACCGACCAAGGGTTCTGCCACCGCAAGGTCGGGGATGGGCGGCCACCGACGAGTCTCGCCCGACCAGTGATGGTCCTGATTGCGGTGACGTCGCTCATCTCGAGTGGCGCCATCCGCTGGCAGAGCCGGACCATTCGGCCGCGGTCGACCCTTGGCTGAGGAGCGGGGCGACCGCCCTGGAAGAGAGGCACTGCGATGTCCACTCCCCACGCCAGCGGTGTCTGGATCTCTGCCGACTTCGCCTCGGTGGTGCGCTGGAGCGGCGACGTCGCCCTCCGCCACCGCATCGAGTCCACGGTCGCTGGCCGGCACCGCTCGACCGGACGGCCCCCCACCGAGAGTCACCCGGCCGGCGAGGGCCATCGCGACGAGCACATGCGCACGTTCTTCGCCCAGGTCGCCCATGTGCTGCGGGCGGACGACGACCTGCTGCTGCTCGGTGACGGTGAGGTGGTCGAGCATTTCGCCGAGCAGCTCCGCGCCGATGACCAGACCAGTGGCCGCACGCGGAGGATCGAAGTCGAGAAGGGCGGCCCACTCACGGAACGCCAGCTGGTCGCTCGGACGCGTACCTTCGCCGGATATCCGGCCAAACGTCGACTGCCCCGCTGACCCTCTGGGTGAGCCCGCGCTCCATCATCGTCGCGCCCGCACGGCGTTCCCGTCACCCCGCTGTCCCGGATCCCGGTCGTGCTCCGTGCTGCAGCGCCTCTGCGGGATGACGGACCGTAATGACGGATGGCTGGGCGTCGCCCAGACTCACGGACGAATGGCAGGTTCCCCGTCCTTCAACTTGTACACACCACGAAGTGGGCCCGTCCTGGGGGACGGGCCCACTTCGCCTCCGGCCGGAGCCTGGTTCGACCGACGGGACGACGTGAGCGCAGGCGGGCTCAACGTGCGACGTAACGGCACACGAGCAGCCGGTCACAGCCCGGAATGACAGACCAGGATCACAGCGGAGGATGACATGAGGACGCGCGTTCGCGGAGGCAGGCTGCTTCTCGCCGGGAGCATGGCAGCCATGCTCACAACCGGGATGCTTGCGGCAGGATCGACGGTACTGGCCGCAAGCCCTGCCACTGTCGGGCTGGGCACCGCGGGATCCTTCGGCGTGCTGGCGGGCACGACCGTCACGAACACCGGCGCGACGACGATCAACGGGAACCTCGGCGTCTCCCCAGGCAGTGCCATCACCGGAGCCCCGACCGTCAGCGGGACGATCCACGCGGCCGACGCCGTCGCGCTGCAGGCGCAGAACGACCTCATCACGGCATACAACGACGCGGCGGGACGACCGGTGTCGGGCACGTACTCGACCCTCGGCGGGTTGACGCTTCCGGCCGGTGTCTACGCGGTGACTGCCGCCACGTCGAACCTTACCGGCACCCTGACGCTCGACGGCCAGAACGATCCCAACTCCGTCTGGATCTTCCAGGCAAGCTCGACGTTCATCACGTCATCTGCCAGCAGGGTTTCGCTCATCAATGGAGCCAGTCCCTGCAACGTCTTCTGGCAGGTTGCCATCTCGGCGACGCTGGCCACCGGATCAACATTGGCCGGGACGATCATGGCCCTGACCTCGATCACGGTCACCTCCGGCGCGACGGTGAACGGCCGCGCTCTCGCCCGGAACGGCGCGGTGACCCTGGACAACAACACGATCGGCGTGTCGTCCTGCACATCGCCGGTTGCCCCCAGCCCGTCCCCGAACGCCAGCCCGTCGGCGAGCCCAAGCGCATCGGCGCCGCCGAGCGCATCTCCGTCCCCGAGCGCATCTCCGTCCCCGAGCGCGCCGGCCTCGCCGGTCGCGACCGTTGCTCCCTCGACGGCCGCGACGCTGCCGCCGACCAGCACGGGCGGCCCGATCACCGGGCAGCCCAGCAGCGGCAGCCAGCTTCTCCTCGGCGCGCTCCTTGTGATGAGCACATTCGCTCTGCTCGTGGCCGCCAGGCGGCGGCGGGGAGTCCGCCCCGACATTCGCTGACCATTCCGTGTCGTCGAGCCCGCAGCCGTTGTGCAGCCAGGGGTGCGGGCATCGGCGCCGGGTGGTCTCTCCATTCCGCCTCGGCCGCCAGCCGTGCGGCCGGTGGCGCCGCCCGCGGTGACCGTCCGGGCGGTCACCCAGCTCCTGGAGTGCGCGTCCACCTGACCGGAATGACCCGACGCCTCGCCAAGTCGAGCCAGACGATCCCCGGCTCCTCCGGCGCTGGGGTCCCCAGCTCGAGCGCCCGAGCCCAGCCCGTCGACGAGCCGGGCAACCTCGATCGAATCAGGGACGGGTAGCGCCCCAGCAGCGCCCGGTTCTCGGCGGTCGGGCGAACCAGCCAGCAGAGCGCGACGGCATACGGCCGCTCGCCCCCGATCAGAGCGGCGAGCCCGGCTGCCTCGGCCAGCTTGCGACTGCTGGAGCGGACCGCCGCTCCGAGGTCGCCGAAGCGGTTCCAGCACTCCAGGACCAGCAGGCGCCGCCCCGCGTCGTCCCGAACGGCGAGGTCGGCGGAGTGGCGGGGGTCGATGGGGCGCGTCGGCAGCTCGAACGTCGCGCGCCAGCCGTGGCCGGCAGCCAGACGGGCCGCGAGCTGCTGCAGATCGAGGTGCCCGGCGTCCGACGGCCCGACCTCCGGCGTGAGCGCCCGCGAGAACCCCACGGCGAGCGGCTGGCCGATTGAGAGCCCGAACGCGACCCATGTCGAGAGCGACACGCCAGCCCCGAGTCCACGCTCGATCGCCGAGACGCGCGCCTGGCCAAGCCCGACCTGCCGGCCGAGCGCCGCCTGGGAGAGCCGGAGCGTCGCCGGCCGGCACGAATCGCCGCCCCGAGCGTGGCCGCGAGCGCCTGTGCCTCCCGATCGCCCGCCACGCGGTCCGGGCGGCGGGGAGCGGATCGCCCGGGTCGCACGTTCGGCGGCACATTCGGCGGCGCGGTCGCCCACCCGTCCGTCTGCCCGTTCGTCCGCTCGTTCGCTCGGCCCATAGTTGCGAGAGTGTTGATTCCCGCTCTCTACGGGCGCTTATCGATCCCCGCGGCCGCGACAGTGCCGGGTGCCGGCCTGCGAGCACGCTCGACCCGCCTGCGACCGTGCTCAGCCCGGCCCGTTTGCCGTCGCCGGCAGCCGTCGAGAGCCGGCCCTCGGACGCTGTGGGTCCGGCCTGAGTTGGAAGTAACACTCCGGCAACTGGAGCACGGAGCAGGCGTGTTCGGCGCGGCCTGACCGGACCCACGGCCGCCACGACCACGCCTCGACCGGCCCGCTCCGCCGGCGCCGGCGACCAGACCGACCCCCCGCGCCCGGCGCGAGCCCGGTCAGCCGGTGACGGCCTCGTCCGCGATCGCGAGCGCCCGGTCGATCACGTCGAAGCCCTCGGCGAGCTGCTCCTCCGTGATGCAGAGAGGCGGGTTCGTGTGGATCGAGTTGTTCGGCGTCATCGTGTAGAGGTGGTTCTGGCGCAGGAACTTCGCGACCGCCTTCATCTCGTCGGAGGTGCCGTTGAAGCCCGTCAGCGGGACGAACGGGTCGCGGCTGCGGACCAGGTCCAGGATTCCGAAGAGACCCAGGTTGCGGTGCGCGCCGACGCTCGGGTGCTTCGCCGCGAGCGCTTCGTGGTGGCCCCGCATCACCTCGCCCAGCCGCGCGGAGCGCTCGATCAGCCCGTCCTCCTCGTAGACACCGATCGTGGCCAGCGCCGCGGCGAGGCTGACCGGGTGGCTGCTGTAGGTCAGGCCGCCGTGGTACATCTTCGATTCGAACGCCTCGGCGATGTGGTGGCGCATCGCGACCCCGCCGAGCGGCAGGTAGCTGGACGTCAGCCCCTTCGCCATCGTCATCAGGTCCGGGACCACCCCCCAGTGGTCCACCGCGAACCAGCGACCGGTGCGGCCGAAGCCGGCCATCACCTCGTCGGCGACCATCAGGATGCCGTTCCGGTCGCAGATCTCCCGGACGCCCTGGAGGTAGCCGTCGGGCGGGATCAGGATCCCGTTCGTGCCGACGATCGTCTCGAGGAAGACCGCCGCGATCGTGTGGGGTCCCTCGTACTGGATCACGTCCTCCAGGCCCTGGAGGCTCTCGGCAACCGGCCGCGGCTCCTTCTCGCCCCAGCGGTGCGTGTCCGGGTAGCGCACGACGCCCACGATCCCCGGCTCGTTCGCCCAGCGCCGCGGGTCGCCGGTCAGGGTCATCGATCCCAGCGTGGCGCCGTGGTAGCTGCGGTAACGGGCCAGGATCTTGTGGCGGCCGGTGTAGAGGCGGGCCAGGCGGATCGCGTTCTCCACCGCCTCCGCGCCGCCGAGCGTGAAGAAGACCTTGTCCATGTCGCCGGGCAGGATCTCGGCCAGCTTGGCGCCCAGGCGCGCCCGGATCTCCGTCACGAATGCCGGCTGGACGTACTGGAGGCGGCTCGCCTGCGCGGTGATCGCATCGATGACGCGCCGGTCGCCATGACCGATGTTCACGGACATCAGCTGGCTGTTGAAGTCGAGGATCCGCTCGCCCTCCGGCGTGTAGAGGTAGACGCCCTCCGCGCGATCGATCGCGATCGGGTCGAGCGCCCCCTGGACGGACCACGAGAAGAATGTGTGGGCGCGCGAGAGCCGGACGATCTCCTGGCTGGACATCGGGCCGGCGGCGGTCGGAACGGTCATCGGTCACCTCGAGGCGGGGCGCGCCCGGCACGCTGTCCGCGATCCTGCTGGCATCAAGCGGACCGGCCGCAACGGGGGTCACGGGCGGTCGGGACGGCACCCACGTGCTCCTGCGCATGCCATCCGGGGACGTTCGCCATTACACCACACCGGCCCGCGGCGGGACGGTCGCTCGTGGACCGGACGGGTTCGCCTGGGCGGGGGTCGCACGCTCCAGGCGACCGGCGGCGACCCCCGGCACGCGGCCGGGCGGAGGGCGCGGCGGCACGCTCCCCGGTGGGCCGTGTAGCATTCCGGCACGTTCCGACGAGCGGCCGCCAAGCACGCGACGACACACCGGCCGCGCCGTCACTCCGCCGCTGCGACCCCGACCGGAGGTGACCGATGCCGCGAATCGTGCGAGGCGCGCTCGTCCAGGCAACCTGGACCGGCGACAAGGAATCGATGATCCAGAAGCACGAGGCGCGCGCGCACGAGGCGAAGGCGCAGGGAGCCCAGCTCGTCCTCTTCCAGGAGCTCTTCTACGGGCCGTACTTCTGCCAGGTGCAGGATCCCGCCTTCTACGCCTACACGGAGCTGATCCCCGACGGGCCGACCACGAAGCGGATGCAGGATCTCGCGAAGCAGACGGGCGTGGTCCTGGTGGTGCCGATGTACGAGGAGGACTCCCGGGCGTCGGGCGTCTACTACAACACCGCGGCGGTGATCGACGCGGACGGCACCTACCTGGGCAAGTACCGCAAGACCCACATCCCGCACATCAAGGGCTTCTGGGAGAAGTTCTACTTCCGGCCCGGCAACCTGGGCTACCCCGTCTTCGAGACCGCCGTCGGCAAGGTCGGCGTCTACATCTGCTACGACCGCCACTTCCCGGAAGGGGCGCGGGCGCTTGGCCTCAACGGGGCGGAGATCGTGCTGATCCCCAGCGCCACCAGCCGCGGCCTCTCGGAATACCTCTGGCGGATCGAGCAGCCCAGCCACGCGGTCGCCAACGGCTACTACGTGGGCACGATCAACCGCGTCGGGACCGAGGAGCTCGGGGACGACGACTTCTACGGGCAGAGCTATTTCTGCGACCCCCGCGGCCAGATCGTCGGCGGCGTCGCGAGCCCGTACGAGGAGGAGCTGCTGATCCGCGACCTGGACCTCGACCTGATCACGGAGGTGCGCCAGACCTGGCAGTTCTACCGCGACCGCCGTCCGGACGCCTACGCCGACCTGGTCCGCCCGTGACGGCCGGCAACCCGAGCTGAGGGAGGCGCAGCATGGAGTTCGGCTTCACGCTCAAGCCCGACCAGTCGATCCACCGGACGCTGGCGCTCGCGAAACAGGCCGAGGCGGCCGGCTTCGCCTACGGCTGGATCTTCGACAGCCACGTCATCTGGCGCGACCCGTACCCGCTCCTGACGCTGATCGCGCGCGAGACGACGACCCTGCGCCTCGGCACGTGCGTGACCAACCCGGCCACCCGCGAGCCCTCGGTGACTGCGTCCACCCTCGCCGTGCTGCAGGAGCTGTCGAGCGGCCGCTTCGACCTCGGGATCGGGCGCGGCGACTCCGCGATCCGCGTCCTGGGCAAGGCGCCGACGACGATGGCCATGCTCGAAGAGGCGATTCACGTCATCCGGGCGCTCACCGAGGGCCGGCCGATCGAGTACGAGGGCGCGACGCTCCAGCTCCCATGGTCGCCGGGGTACCGGCTCCCGGTCTGGGTGGCCGGCTACGGGCCCGTGGCCCTGAAGATGACCGGGCGCGTGGCCGACGGCGCGATGCTCCAGATCGCCGACCCGGACCTGATCCGCTGGTTCGTGGACCAGGTCCGGGCCTCCGCGCGGGAGGCCGGCCGCGACCCCGCCGCCGTGCGCATCATGGCCGCGGCGCCGGCGCACGTCGGGGATCTCGCCGACGGCCGCGATCGGGTCCGCTGGTTCCCGGCGCTCGTCGGCAACCACGTGGTCGACCTCGTCAACAGGTACCAGGGGACGCTTCCCGAAGCCCTGACGCGCTACATCCGGGGCCGCGAAGGCTATGACTACCTCCACCACGCGGAGGTCGGCAGCTCGAACGCCGACTTCGTCACCGACGACATCGTCGATCGGTTCGCCGTCGTCGGCGACGTGGCGGCCCACGTCGCCAAGCTACGGGTCCTGGCACAGGCGGGCGTGGACCAGTTCAACCTCTACCTGATGAATGGCGACGAGGAGGAGCAGCTGGCGATCTACGGCCGCTCGGTCATCCCCGCCCTTCGCGACATCCCGGCCGCTCACGCCTGAGGAGAACCCGATGCGCACCCTGATCACGAACGGACTCGTCGTCACGGCCGCCGGCTCGTACCCGGCCGACGTGCTGGTCGACGGCGAGACGATCGCCCTGCTCGGCTCCGACCTGCCGGGTGCCGGGATCACCGCCGACGAGACCATCGACGCGACCGGGAAGTACGTCGTCCCCGGCGGAATCGACGTCCATACCCACATGGAGCTGCCGTTCGGCGGCACGGTCGCCAAGGACACCTTCCAGACCGGCTCGAAGGCGGCCGCCCATGGCGGGACCACGACGATCCTCGACTTCGCGGCGCAGACGAAGGGTCGCTCGCTCCGCGAGGGCCTCGACGCCTGGCGCGCCAAGGCCGAGGGGCACACGGCGATCGACTACGGCTTCCACATGATGATGACGGACGTGAACGACGCCACGCTGGCCGAGATGGACCGGCTCATCGCCGAGGGCGTCCCGGAGTTCAAGCTCTTCACGGCTTACCCGGGCGTCAACTTCAGCCCCGACGACCACATCTTCCGGGCCATGCAGCGGACCCGCGAGAACGGCGGGCTGGTGATGATGCATGCCGAGAACGGGCTCGTCATCGACGTGATCGCGGCCGACCTCGTGGCCGCCGGAATCACCGGCCCGATCGGGCACGGCCTGGCCCGCTATGCCATCCTCGAGGGCGAGGCGACCAACCGGGTGATCCGCCTGGCCGAGGCGGCCGGCGTCCCCGTTTACATCGTCCACCTCACCTCGCGTGATGCCCTGGAGGCGGTCACGGCCGCCCGGGGCCGCGGCGCGATGGCGTTTGCGGAGACCTGCCCGCAGTACCTCTTCCTCTCGCTCGACGACCTGGAGAACGGGTTCGAGGGCGCCAAGTACGTCTGCAGCCCGCCGCTCCGCCCGAAGGACCACCAGGTGGACCTGTGGCGAGGGCTGCGCACGGACACCCTGCAGCTCGTGGCGACGGACCACTGCCCGTTCGACTTCCATGGCCAGAAAGAGCTCGGGCGAGACGACTTCCGGAAGATCCCGAACGGGCTCCCGGCCGTCGAGGACCGGGTGGACCTTCTCCACGACGGCGGCGTCGTCAAGGGCCGCATCACCCGTGAGCGCTGGGTGGAGATCATGTCCACGGCGCCCGCCAGGATGTTCGGCATGTACCCGAAGAAGGGCGCGATCGCCATCGGATCGGACGCCGACATCCTGGTCTACGATCCCAACCGCCGCCGGACGATCAGCGCCGCGACCCACCACATGGACGTCGACTACTCGATCTTCGAGGGGTTCGAGGTCCAGGGCACCTCGGACGTGGTCATGAGCCGCGGCACCGTCCTGGTCCGCGACGGCGCCTGGGTGGGACCGGCGAACCACGGCCGGTTCCTGCGCCGGGACGTCACGGACTTCGCCCGGATCAGCTGAGCGCCGGGGTCGCGACTCCCCGGCGGCCGCGCCGCCGGATCACGAGCGTGGCCGCGAGGGAGGCGCCGGCGGTGACGGCCGCCACGACCAGGCAGATGAGCTGCTCGGCCTTGAGCGGCCCCAGCACGGCCTCGTCGCGCCACGTCGTGGCAACCAGGGCGCGGCCGAGCGCCCAGGCCGCCAGGCCCACCGCGAAGAGACGGCCGTCCGCGCGGCGCAGGCCCGTTCGCCAGCCGAGCAGGGTCACGAGCACGAGCACGGCGGCGGCCATGCCCGCCTCCAGCAGCTGGGACGGGATCGCGGGAAGGGCGGCGCCCGCGCTGCCCCACGGCCCGGCGCCGGCATAGGCGGTGGTGAACCCGCCGTTGACCTGGAGGAGGCCCTGTCCGTCGCCACCGAGGACCTCGGCCGCCTTGCCGAGCGCGAGGATCAGCAGGAGCGGCCGGATCGCCACGTGGAGCCAGCGGGCGACCGGCGCGTCCAGGAGCGCGGCCACGTAGATCCCGGTGAGCGTCCCCCCGACAACCGCGCCGGTCAGCTCCACGCTGCCGCTGGATGGATCGAGCAGCTGCCGCCAGTCCGGGGCATACCAGTCCGCGTGCAGGAGGCCATAGCCGACCCGGCCCAGCACGACGGCGCCGGGAAGCACTCCCAGCACGATGAACAGGAGATCGTCCCGGCGCATGTGCCAGACGCCGCCGGATCCGTCGGAGCCGTCCGCGCGCTGGCCGATCCAGGTGTCGAAGGCGGGCGTCCGTCCCGCGATCAGCGCGCACCAGGCCAGGCCAGCGAGGACGGCAACCGCGATTCCCAGCGTCTGCCAGCGCACCGCGAAGTCCCCGAGCTGGACCGAGGCGTCGAAGCCGAACGTGAAGACGGCGGCGTCCGTCACTCCAGGCCTGCCAGCCCGCCCGCGACCAGGCGCCCACCGGCGATGGTCGCGACCACCCGAATCCCGTCCTCGCCGCTTGACCAGCCGTCACGCGAGACCGACGTCGGGTCACCCGACAGGATCACGAGGTCGGCCCGGTGCCCTACCTCGAGGCGGCCCGCGTCGTCGTCACCCAGGGCCAGCGCGCCCGCCGCCGTCCAGGCGTGGAGCGCCTCCGCCAGCGAGAGCCCCGGGTCGTGGCGCAGGGCGGCCCGCACCCCGTCGAGCGGGGCCCCGGCCACCACCGGCCGGTCGCTCGAGAAGGCCATCGGGATGCCCCCGGCCAGGAGCGCCGCAAGCGGGAGCAGGCGCGCCGCCCGCTCGTCGCCGAGTCGGGCCCGGTACGTGGCCGCGGCCCAGGCGAGGAACTCGGGCTGGACGACTGTCGTGACTCCCGAGGCGGCCAGCCGAGCGATCAGGCCGGCGTCGAGGAGCATCGCGTGTTCGATCCGGTGGGCGCTCGCGGTCGGGGGCGCGGGCGACGGCGCAGACGCCGGGATGGCCGGCGGAGCGGCGGCGTAGGCGTCGAGCGCGGCCCCGGCCACCACCGGCCGGTCTCTCGAGAAGGCCATCCGGATGCCCCCGGCCAGGAGCGCCGCAAGCGGGAGCAGGCGCGCCGCCCGCTCGTCGCC
>JARLHH010000123.1 GCA_031292335.1 Candidatus Limnocylindrales bacterium
CTGCACCGGCAGCGCGGAGACCGCCAACCCGACGAGCACGAGCGCGACCGTGTAGGGGAGCCGCAGCCTGCCCGACAGGAACGCGACAACCGGCATCGCGACGAGGAACGCGACGAACAGGATGAGGTCGGTCGGCGGGGCACCCTCGGACATGGCGATATGGTAGGCGCCGGAGGCTGCGGACCGGGGACCGACTCGTTCGGTCGGCGATCGATGTCGCCGCCGCGAGGGTGCGATTCGGAAGATGGACGTCGAAGTGTCGCCGGCCGACACCGGGCTCGACGAAGGCGCGCCGCCCATCGCGGAGCGATCTGCGGGGGCCGCATCTCCTCGGAGCATCCCCTGGTGGCGCCTTCGCTCGGTATCGGATCTCCGCCGCTCGGCGCGCCTGACCCCCGGGTTCCTGCTTCTCACGGTCCTGTCGAGCTCGATCGCCACGTTCGGGCTGATCACGGACTCGGCCGCCGTGATCATCGGGGCGATGCTCATCGCGCCGCTTCTCTCGCCGATCATGGCCATCGCGCTGGCCGTCCTCGGCGGACGACGGCACCTGCTGGAGCGAGCGATCGTGACGCTCGCCGTTGGGACCGGGCTCGCGCTGGCAGTCTCTTTCGTGCTCGCGTGGATTGCGCTCCAGCTGCCCTTCGACGCCCTCACGACGATCCCGGCCGAGGTCCTGTCGCGGACCCACCCGAGCCCGTTCGATCTCGCCATCGCCCTGGCGGGCGGCGCCGCGGCCGCCTATGCCCTGGTTCGCCTGGAAGGCGCCGCGGCGCTCTTCGGCGTCGCCATCGCCACGGCCCTGGTACCGCCGCTTTGCACGGTCGGGATCGGCCTGGCGCTCGGGGATCCGGGAATCTGGACCGCCGCCGGGATCCTCTTCGTCACGAACCTGGTGGCCATCGCCGCTTCCGCCACCGTGGTCTTCACCGCACTCCATCTGCGACCGCGCCGATCGCCCGCCGGGCACTCGGGTCTGTTCCTCGTGACCGGCCTCGTGGTTGCGCTCGCGTTCGTGCTCGTCCCCACGGCGATCGGGGTTGCCCAGCAGAACACCGCCACGGTCCGGAGTCTGCAGTTCGCGGACACGGTGAGCTCGACGGTTGGCGATGTCCTGGCAGCCCGTCTGCCCGGCAGCACGCTGGTCGGCGTGGAACGCACTCGGCAGGGCTCGACGCTCGAGCTGCGCGTCACCGCCCAGGTCACGACCCTTCCCTCGATCGCCGAGGTCGGCTCGATGCAGGGGGAGATCGCCACCCGGCTCGGGCGGGCCATCCACCTGGTCTTCGTCGGTCAGCCGGTCGTGGTGCTGGATCCGCTGGCCTTCCCGCCGCCCAGTCCCACCCCGACCCCGACACCGACCCCGACCCCGACACCGACCCCGACCCCGAGACCGACACCCACCCCGACCCCGACACCCACCCCGACCCCGACACCCACCCCGAGACCGAGCCCGCCCAACACCAGCACCTAGGCCGAAAAGTCGCTACGTTCTCCCGACACGCGGGAGCCTGAATGCCATGTGGAGGACCATGACCGAGATGGCCCGGACGTCATCGAGCGATCCCGATGCCCTGCTACCGGACCTCGAGCGCCTCGCCCGGGTCCTGGTGGCCGTCACTGCCGTCGCGATCGAGACGGAGCCGGCGGCGCGGGGGCTAACGGTCCAGCAGTGGCGGATTCACGTGCTTCTTGCAGGGGCCGGCGCTCTGCGTCTACGCGATGTGGCGCTCGGGCTGCATGCCTCCCAGCCGTCCGCCAGCCGCCTCGTGCGTCGCCTCGAGCGGAACGGACTCGTCGAAAGAGTCCCCGCACCCGACGATGGTCGGGGGATTCTCGTCCGTTTGACGGGCGATGGCCTGGCCACCCACGATGCCGTTGTCGCCCGCCGCAGGCTGATGCTTGCGTCGGCGGTTCGTGCGATGGCAATGCCTGCGGGCAACGGCCTGAACCTCCACGCCGTCGTCGCCGCACTCGAAGGGCTGATCTGAGACTGGCTGCGGGCTGGCATTACGTCCATCGGGCATCTTCTCGAGCGACCCGCTCGTACGAACGGGCTAGTAGGCCCGTAGGACCTTCAGGTCCATGTCACACGACAACATCCTTGGTAGGGTGCGACCGATGCCTGGGCAGAACGAGAGGAAACCGTGAACCGCTTCGCCGACAGGGTCGCGCGCGTCACCTCGTGGGTCGCTTCCACGTCCCACGCCTTCGGCAGGGCCCTGCGCCAATGGAGCGGCCAGGGACTCGCCGAATACGCACTTATCCTGGCTCTCATTGCAGTCGTCGCAATCATCGCCTTGATCTTCCTGGGCGGTCAGGTCTCGAAGATCCTCAGCACCGTGGGAAAGAGCGTTTGAGGTCCTGATGGGAATGGACGCTCCGCCGCGCACAGAGGGCTGCCGCCAATGACCCGGATCTACGCCTGGTGGGCATCGTGGGCGGACCTGCTCGGTGGCCTGTGGCGGTCGAGACGGCTCATCGCGATCGCCTCGGCCGGGCAGGGCCTCGTCGAGTACGCGCTCGTCGTGACGCTCGTGGCCGTGCTTGCGATCGCCGTTCTCCTCTTCCTTGGCGGCCACCTCACGGACACCTTCAACGCCGTGGGTGGCGATCTGGCAAACCCGACAATGACGGCCGGGCCGACTCCCGGACCAACCGCGAAGCCCACCGCGACGCCGAAGCCCACCAAGTCACCAAAGCCCACCGCGACGCCGAAGCCCACCAAGACACCAAAGCCGACCCCGACGCCCTGACCCGCGCGCTCATTGCGGCGACGGGCAGGCTAACCTCGAGAGTGAGATCCGTCGGAAGGCAGTCTGCGCCGCCCGTTCGTGCGGCGCTATCCTTGTCCGCGATGAGCAGCGATCCGCGTCTGCCCCGTGGGATCCCGTCCGGCGTCGGGCCCGGCGCGGACGCCGGCGCCGATGCTGATGGGGACTCCGACGACCGGCGGATCAGGGCGATCTCGAGTGAGCCCATCGTGTCCGGCCGCGAGGCCAACGGCCAGCCGGTCCACCGCGGCTGGACACCCATGCGCGGCCACCGACGCTGGATGGAGCCGTTCGTGCTTGCGATGGTGGGGGCGACGGGTGGCCACGGCTACGCGCTGCAGGCGCAGCTCGACGACCTCGGCATCTCCAACGGCCCGGTCGACGTCGGCCAGGTCTACCGCACCCTGCGCGACCTCGAGGAGCTGGGCCAGGTCGTCTCCACCTGGTCGTCGGACCGGGTGGGGCCCCAGCGCCGCGATTACGTCCTGACCCAGAGCGGGTTCGAGGCGCTCCACGACTGGGCGGCCGTCATGCGCGAGCGGACCCGCCTCATCGCCGAGTTCGACGCGCTGCACCGGCGAGTCCACCGCGAGCGCCCGGACCTGTCGACGGGGATCGGGTGGCAGCCGGATCTCGAGTAGGTCGGTCGAACGCCTCGTCAGGCCCGCGGCTCGAACCGGCGCTTGGCCAGCTCAACGAGGCCCAGGTAGGCAGCCACCAGGACGACGAGCATCGCCCAGAAGGCGAGCGGTAGCGGAGCGAAGCCCAGCACGCCGCCGAGCGGGCTGAGCGGGATCGCCACCGCCGCCACGAGCGCGGCAACGATTGCCGCCAGGAGCGGCTTGCTGGGGCGGCTCCGCCAGAACGGGCTGACGCGCGTTCGGATCACCAGCACGACGAGCACCTGGGTGAACAGCGACTCCACGAACCAGCCGGTGTGGAATGCCTTCTCGTTTGCCCCCAGGACCCACAGCAGGACCCCGAACGTCGCGTAGTCGAAGAGCGACGAGATCGGCCCGAAGATCAGCATGAAGCGCTGGATCGCGTGGACGTCCCAGTGGGCCGGGACGGCGGCGACCATCGGGTCGATCGTGTCGGTCGGGATCGCCGTCTGCGACGCGTCGTAGATCAGGTTGTTGAGCAGGATCTGGCCGGGTGTCATCGGCAGGAAGGGGAGGATCAACGCAGCTCCGGTCATGCTCAGCATGTTCCCGAAGTTCGAGCTGGTGCCCATCCGGATGTACTTGAGCGTGTTGGCGAACGTGCGCCGGCCCTCGATCACGCCCTGGTGGATCGCAGCCAGGCTCGGCTCGAGCAGGATGATGTCGGCTGCGGAGCGCGCCACGTCGGTCGCGTTGTCCACGCTGATCCCGACATCCGCAGCGTGGAGCGCGGGCGCGTCGTTGATCCCGTCGCCCAGGTAGCCCACGACCGCGCCCCCGTCGTGCAGTGCCCGGATGACCTGGAGCTTCTGGTCCGGGTCGACCCGCGCGAAGATCGTGGTCCGTTTCGCCCGGGCGACGAGGGCCGGGTGGGTGAGCCCCCGCATCTCCTCGCCGGTCAGGACGCCCTCCACGACCAAACCGACCTGCTGCGCGACGTGGCGGGCGACGAGATCGTTGTCACCGGTGACGACCTTGAGCGCGACACCGTCGCTGCCCAGCTCGGCGATCGTGTCGCCGACGCCCTCCTTGGGCGGGTCGCTGAACAGGATCAGGCCCTCGAACACGAGGTGGTGCTCGACCTGCTCGGGCGCAGCCAGGCGGGTGCTGCCATCCGCCCCCGGGGCGCTCAGCTCCCCGGGGGCCAGCGCGCGGGAGCCGACCGCCACCAGTCGGAAGCCATCCGCCGAGGCGCCGTCGACGAGCCTGGCAAGCCGATCGTGCTCCGCAACGTCGATCGGCCGGGCCGTGTGGTCCTCGCGCACCTGGACGGAGCGGAGCAGGACCGCCTCGGGCGCTCCCTTGGTCACCAGGAGCGGCGGGTCGCCGGCCTGCTGGACCACGACGCTGAGCAGCCGCCGCGAGAAGTCGTAGGGGAGCTCGGCCAGCTTGCGGTAGCTCGCGAGGTCGGCCGGCTCCGGGGTTCCGGCGAGGATCGCCGCGTCGAGCGGGTTCGTGAAGCCGGTCTGGAAGTGGCTGTTCAGGTAGCCGAGCTCCAGAGCGCGCGCCGCCTCGCTCGCGTCGTCGCGGTCGATGCCCACCGAGCGGACGATCTCGAGCTTGCCTGCGGTGAGGGTGCCGGTCTTGTCCGTGCACAGGACCGTCACGCTGCCCATGTTCTGGATCGCCGGCAGGCGCTTCACCAGCACGCCGCGGCGGCTGAGCGCCCGTGCCCCCTGGGTGAGGTTGAGCGTCACGATGGCCGGCAGAAGCTCCGGCGTGAGGCCGACCGCGAGCGCGATCGCAAACAGCAGCGA
>JARLHH010000124.1 GCA_031292335.1 Candidatus Limnocylindrales bacterium
CCGCATGCCCGCCGACTCCAGCTGGAAGACGCCGGTCGTCTCGCCGGACGCCAGCAGCTCGAACGTCCTCCCGTCGTCCAGCGGGATCCGGTCCAGGTCGATCTCGACGCCCTGGTGCGCCCGGACCAGGTCCACCGCATGGCGCAGGATCGTCAGGTTCGAGAGGCCCAGGAAGTCGAACTTGAGGAGCCCCAGGGCCTCAACCCCGTGCATCTCGCACTGGGTCATCGTGGCGTCCGAGTTGGTCGCCTTCTGGAGCGGCATCAGGTCGGTCAGCGGCTCGCGGCTGATCACCACCCCGGCCGCGTGCGTCGACGCGTTGCGGGCCACTCCTTCGAGCTGCTTCGCGAAGTCGATGATGCGACGGACCGGCGGCTCCGCGGCGTACATCTCGCCGAGCTGGGGGCTCAGCTTCAGGGCGTCCTCCAGGCGGATGCCGAGCTGATTCGGGACCGCCTTCGCGATGCGGTCCACGTCCCCGTACCCGTGCCCCAGGACGCGTCCCACGTCCCGGATGGCCGCCCGGGCGAGCATCGTCCCGAAGGTGATGATCTGGGCCACGTGGTCGGTGCCGTACTTCTGGGAAACGTAGTTGATCACCTCCTCGCGGCGGCCGTCCTCGAAGTCCACGTCGATGTCCGGCATCGTCACCCGATCGGGGTTGAGGAAACGCTCGAACGGGAGCCCGTAGTGGATCGGGTCCACGGGCGTGATCCCCAGCGTGTACGTCACGATCGAGCCGGGCGCGCTCCCCCGGCAGGTGGTCTGGATGCGCTGCTCGCGGGCGAACCGGACGAAGTCGGCCACGATCAGGAAGTAGCCGGCATAGCCCATGGAGACGATGATCCCCAGCTCGTAGTCCAGGCGTGCCTGCAGCTCCGGGGTGACGCTCCCGTAGCGGCGGGCGAGGCCGGCCTCGCACTCCTTGCGAAGCCAGCTCTCCGGGGTCTCGCCGGCCGGCACCGGGAAGTGCGGGATCCGCAGCTGGCCCAGGGGCAGCTCGAGATCGACCATCTCCGCGATCCGGCGCGTATTGCGGACGGCCTCGGCCTGGTCGGGGAAGAGGGCGAACATCTCGGCCGTCGACTTCAGGTAGAACTCGGGCGTCTCGAAGCGCAGGCGCCCGGGCGTGTCCAGGTTGCTGCCCGTCCCCACGCACAGGAGGACGTCGTGCGCCTCCGCCTGCGCCTTGTGCACGTAGTGGAGGTCGTTGGTCACCACGAGGGGCAGCCCCGTCTCCCCCGCCAGGCGGAGGAGCTTCGGGTTCATCGCGGCCTGCTCCGGCAACCCGTGGTCCATCAGCTCCAGGTAGAAGCGGTCCTGCCCGAAGATGTCCCTGTAGGTGCCGGCCAGCTGCCGCGCGAGGTCCCAGTCGTCCACCTCGAGCGCCTTCGGGATCTCGCCGCCGAGACAGGCAGACATCCCGATCAACCCTTCGCTGTAGCGGGCCAGGTGCTCGCGGTCGATCCGCGGCTTGTAGTAGTACCCCTCGAGGTGCGCATCGGTCACGAGCCGGCACAGGTTCCGGTAGCCGACGAGGTTCGTCGCCAGGAGCGAGAGGTGGAAGGGCTGGGCGTCGGCCTTGCCCTCCTTGTCACGCATCGACCGGCGGGCGACGTACGTCTCGACGCCGATGATCGGCTTGATCCCCTTCGCGCGTGCCGCCTGGTAGAAGGCGACCGAGCCGTACAGGGCACCGTGATCCGTCAGAGCGAGCGCGTCGAAGCCAAGCCGCTCGGCCTCGTCCACGAGGTCGCCGATCCGGCCGAGCCCGTCGAGGAGCGAGAACTCCGAGTGAACGTGGAGGTGCGTGAAGTCGTTCGGGGCGAGGGTCGTCACGGGAGGTCAATGGTAGCCCGGCGCCGGGACCCGAGGCGTCCGGCTGAGGCCTCCGGCCCGGCCGAGCGTGGCGCGGGCCCCCGTCGAGCGCGATGACCAGCGCCACTAGAGGCAGCACTATCATCGCCCGGGGCAGCGGGTCGAGCCCGGGGCGCAGGCTCGAGCCCGGGGAATCGGGCCGAGGAGACCGTCCCCGGGGAGAACCGGGCAAAGGCACGATCGCGGGATCTCGCTCCCGATGGACGATCGGCCCCCGCGAGAGGAGGTGACACGGTGCGACGACGGCGGCGCCACCTAGCGGGCGCGCGCGCGTGGACCCTGGCGCGCTGCCTCGCCCGTCGCGCGGAACGTCGCGGGAGCGCCGTGGCCGAGCGGATCGGCGCGGCAGCCGGAGAAGCGGCCGGCGCCGCCACGCGGGCGGCGAGCGAGGTGAGTGCTCTGTATCTCGCGCTTGCCGGCGGGGTGTCCGCCTCGGCCGCAACGCGGGCCCTGCGGGCGCGCAACCGGGTCCCGCTTCCCTCCCTTTACGCGCTCCACCCCGAGGCGGCCCGCCTTCCGGTCCGGTCGCTCGGCCTCCATGAGGTCAGCGTGGCCGAGATCGTGGGCACGGCCGTCGCGGGGCCCGACCAGCGTGGCTCGGACTTCCGCCCGCTCGCCCCGTTCCGCGGTCCCGACTGGCACGCGCGCTGGCTCCGGATCCGGTCGGCGGTCGCGCGCATGGAGACGCTGCCGCCCGTCGACCTGCAGAAGTTCGACGGCCGCTACTGGGTGGTCGACGGCCACAACCGGATCGCGGCCGCCCTGTACGAGGGCCAGCTCACCGTCGATGCCGTCGTCCAGGAGCTGGTCCTGCCGGGGACGCCTTCCCCGGCCGAACGGGCGTCGATGGCGATGGAGATGGCGGAGGGGACGGCCATCCGCACGGCCGCCACGGGGCAGCAGGCCTCGCTGGAGCTGCGACGCGACCGGGAGGGAAGCCTGCTGCGCCCCGACATCCGCACGGAGTCGCCCGCGGCGCCCGACGCCCCGGACCGGCCCGTCGATGCCGCCAGCGGGACCGCGGGCTCGGGAGCGTGATCCGTCGCGTTCGCGTCGCGTGGCCAGACCCGCGGCTCTTCGCCGACGGGCGAGACGCCGTCCGCATCCTCGCCGTGTCGGACGCGGTGGATCCGGCGCTCGGCTGGGGCGCCAACCGCGACGCGCTGGGGCGCATCGATCTGGTCGTCGGCTGCGGCGACCTCGAGCCCGCCGCGCTCGGCTTCGTCATCGATTCGTTCGCCGCCCCGAGCATCCTGGTGCGAGGCAACCACGACACGGGCGCCGGCTGGTCGCAGGGCGTCCACCTGATTCCCGGCGTCGCGCGCTCCGGCGTGTCGATCCGCGGGCGCCTGGCCGGCGGCGGGGAGCTCGAGGTGCTTCCGTTCGGATGGTCCGGAACCCCCGGCGCGGTCGCCCGGCGCGACGAGGGCGCCGCCTGGCGCGACGTCCTGGGCGCCCGTGCTCGCCGCGCGATCCGGGGCCACGCGGGCCGGCCGTTCATCGTCATCAGCCACGCCCCGCCGCTCGGCGCGGGCGACGCCCCGGACCCGTATCACCGCGGCTTCCGCGCCTACCGCTGGCTCCTGGAAGGCACGCGGCCGGTGCTCTGGCTGCACGGCCATACCCCGCTGGCCAGCGTCCCGTGGCGCGTCACGTGTGGCTCGACCACCCTGGTCAACGTGACCGGAGCGGTCCTGGTGGAGCTGGTGACCTCCGTCCCGTCGCGGACCATGGAGGCATGATCACCACCGGAAGCGCCGCCATCCCGCTGACCCACGACGGCCGCGAGCGGCCGTACATCCTCCACGTCCCGCCCGCGACAATCCTGGCGGGCCTGCCGCTCGTGCTGGAGCTTCACGGCCGGGGCATCGATGTCGAGCGGTTCGACCAGTTGACGGGCTTCCGCCGCCTGGCCGACGAGGCCGGCTTCGCGGTCGCCCTGCCGAGCGCGGTCGGCGAGATCTGGAACGACGGTCGGGGCCTGTCGCGAGCCGCCACGGACGACGTCGGCTATCTCGGAGCCGTGATCGACGATGCGGTCGCCCGCACGCCGATCGACCGCCGGCGCATCTACGTGGTGGGCATGTCGAACGGCGCCACGATGGCCGGCCGGCTCGCCTGGGAGCTGCCCGGCCGGATCGCGGCCATCGCGCAGGTGGCCGGCACCGTGGCGGATTCGGTCGTCTCGGGCGACCTGCCGGGCAGCCCGCTCCCCGTCCTGCAGATCCACGGAAGCGCGGACCGCTACGCCCGCTACGACGGCGAACGGCCACGCGGCCTGCTGACCCGCGCCGTGCTGCGGCGCCCCGCCGGACGGAGCGCGGGCGTGGAAGCCTGGGCCCGGCTCTGGCTCGCCCGCAACGGCGTCCAGGGCGATCCGACCGTCGAATTGATCCCGCCGGACACGACGATCCGGCGCTGGAGCGGAGTCTCGCCCGCCTCGGACGTCGCCTTCTACCGCGTGGAGGGCGGCGGGCACACGTGGCCGGGCACTACGTTCCCCCTTCCGCGGCTGCTCTTCGGGCCGACGAGCCACACGTTCAGCGCGACGGAGGTGAGCTGGGCGTTCCTCTCTGCGCACGTCCGCGAGGCGGCCTGAGGCGCCCGCGCGGCGACCGCGCCCGCGCGGCAACCCCTGCCCACGGCCTGCCACGCCGTGCCGCACCCCCGCTCGTGGATCAGCGGGTCACCGAGCGAAACTCCAGGCGTCCGACCCGGAGACCCTTGTTCGGCGGGCTGTCCGCACGGGTCGCCCGGGTTCGACGTGGCGATCGCCCAGCGGACGGACTCGCACCAGCCCGCCATCAGGATCGACGGCCACGACCGGGGCGGGGATCCGGGCGGCCCGGTAGTCGAGCGTCCGGCGCACGATGCCGTGGCGCTCTGTTTCGGCCGGCATGAGCACGATCGCCGCTCCGGTCACGGAGACCGCTTCGACCATCCCGGCCGAGATCGGCCGCGACGTCAGCCAGACCGCGACCTCCACGCCGCGCGCCCGGATCTCGGCGGCCTCGGCCTCGAGGAGGGTCGCACCCGGCCGGCCGGCGTCAGGCTTGGCCGGGGTGCCCGTGTTCCGGAGTCCGGGGACGAAGAGGTGCCATCGCCGCCTGCCGGTGTCCGTCTGCCCGGGAGGTGCGTGGAAAAGGAGCACCCTGCCGCCGGCCCCGGCCGCGAGCGTCGCCGCGGCGTCGCGGACGGCACGGAAACGCGGGTCCGAGCCAGCGTCGGTGACGGCGATCACGACGCCTCCCGCCGGGACGAGC
>JARLHH010000125.1 GCA_031292335.1 Candidatus Limnocylindrales bacterium
CGGGCATCCGGCTGCGGAGCAGCGACAGCTCGCTCGTCGCGTCGAAGAGGTGGATCTTCTCGAGCGGGAGGTGCAGCGTGACGACGTCGCCCGGCCGCACGTTCCGGTCCGAGGAGACAACCGCCACGATGTCCACACCGGCGACCATGATGTGAAGCAGCTCCTCGTTTCCGAGGTACTCAACGACATCGGCCTTGGCCTGGGCCGAGGCCACCAGCCCGCCGGTGTCGGCGACGTCGATGTGCTCCGGGCGGACGCCCAGGATGAAGCTGTTGCCTGAGGTTGCTCCGACGGCTTCGCGGAAGGCGGGCGGGAGCGGGACGGTGAAGCCCGGGGCCGTGAGGACGGCGTCCTCACCGCTGCCTGACAGCTGCACGGGGAGGAAGTTCATCGACGGGCTGCCGATGAAGCCGGCCACGAACTTGTTGAGCGGGTGGTCGTAGAGCTCCTGCGGCGCCCCGACCTGCTGGAGCTTCGCCTGGCTCATGACGGCGATGCGCTGGCCCATCGTCATCGCCTCGACCTGGTCGTGGGTGACGTACACGATCGTCGTCTTGAGGCGCTGGTGGAGGCGGGCGATCTCGGCGCGCGTCTGGACGCGGAGCTTGGCATCGAGGTTGGAGAGCGGCTCGTCCATCAGGAAGACCGCCGGCTCGCGGACGATCGCGCGGCCCAGCGCAACGCGCTGGCGCTGACCCCCGGAGAGCTCCTTTGGCTTGCGCTCGAGGAGCGTGGTCAGCTGGATGGTCTCGGCCGCCTCCTTGACCCGCCGGTCGATCTCCTTCTTGTCGACCTTGCGCAGCTTGAGCCCGAAGGCAAGGTTGTCGTACACGCTCATGTGGGGGTAGAGCGCGTAGCTCTGGAAGACCATCGCGATGTCGCGGTCCTTGGGGGGGACGTCGTTGACCACCCGGTCGGCGATGCGGACGACCCCCTCGGAGATGTCCTCGAGCCCGGCGATCATCCGCAGGCTGGTGGTCTTGCCGCAACCGGACGGTCCCACGAAGACCATGAACTCGCCGTCGGCGATCTCCAGGTTGAAGTCGTTGACGGCGATCACGTCCCCGTACTTCTTGGTGACGTGATCGAACGTGACGGTGGCCATGCGCGGGCTCCTTCGCCCCTCCGGGTCATCGCGGGTCCTTGCATCCGGCCGCCGGAGCGGCTCGGACGGACCCCGTACGAGGTGCCGGTTCGGGTTGATCCGGATCGTACCATCCGCCAGCGCGCGGAAGCGAGCTGGATGCGTATCGCACGGGGAGGGTGCGACGCGGAGCCTGCGGCGGTCAGGCGTCGCGATCGCGGTGGACGGGGAACGTCCGGCCCCGGATCGTGGCACCGCGCAGCGCCGTGACGACGCGATCCGCGGTGGCCTCGGCCACGTCGACCAGCGAGAACGAGTCGGCAATCTGGATCGCACCGATGTCCGAGCCTGGCACGCCCGCCTCGTTGGCAATCGCGCCGACCAGGTCGCCCGGCCGCATGCCGGCGCGTCGGCCGCCCCCGACGTAGAGCCGCACCCACGGCCCCGACGCCCGGCGCCCGTTCGACATCGGGCCCTGGGGAGCTTCCCGGTCGGGCCGGGCCGGCGGCCGGGCGGGCAGCGGCCAGGCCCCGGGGTGAGCCGGACCGACGCGCCCGACCGGGCCGCCGGATCGTGGGGCGGCCCCCGGGCGGCCGGGGCGGGGCCCGGGTCGAGGGGGGGGATTCACCCGGGGGGGGGGCGGGGGGCTCTCCACC
>JARLHH010000126.1 GCA_031292335.1 Candidatus Limnocylindrales bacterium
CTGCGGCCAGCCGTTCGCCGCCTGCCAGGCGAGGTTCGGCGCCCAGAGCAGGAGCGCGATCCCGACGGCCGCCCAGGACCACGGCGAGCGGACGACCTCCCAGCGTTGGGAGATGACGAGTCCGACGGCCAGCCCGGCTCCCAGGAAGAGCAGGGTGTCCTTGTTCTCCAGGCCGATCCCGGCCACCACGCCGACCACGAGCCAGAGGCGCCGATCGCCACCCGCGAGCAGCTTCACCAGCAGCCACAGGATGATCGCCCAGGCCAGCAGGTCGGGATCGGTGGTGGTGTCGAGATGGCCCGCCCCGAGGTAGCCGGAGAGGGCAGCCGTGATCGCCGCGAGGACCTGCGCGCGTCGCGATCCGCCCAGGTCCCGCGCCATCAGGGCGATCAGGACCACGATGAGCGCCATCTCCAGGGCGGGCAGCACCCGCACGGCCGTGGGTGTAACCCCGAGCAGCGCGACCGACATGGCCGACAGCAGCGGGGTCAGGGGCGGCTGGTCGACGTAGCCGAACGCCGGGTGCTGGCCCGCCACGACGTAGTACATCTCGTCGCCATGGAACCCGTACTGCCCCGAGACGGCCAGCAACGCGGCGAGCATGAGGGCGGCCACCAGGAGCACCGGCGCGGGGACGGCGAGCCATGGCATGCGGCGAGCGCTTGGTGGCGACATTCGCGATCGGTCCGCGTCCTCCTTCGAATCACCGCGAGGCGGGGTGCCGGGCTCCCTGCCCGTGACCTCAGCTCACCGCTCTCCTGACGAGTTCGGCGATCCTTGCCTCATCCGCGGGGGTCAGCTCCGTCAGCGCGTAGGAGTTTGGCCACATGGCGCCATCGTCGAGCTTCGCCTTGTCGCTGAAGCCGAGCGTCGCGTACCTCGACTTGAACTTCGCCGCATCCTGGAAGAAGCAGACGACGTTGCCCTCCCTGGCATAGGCGGGCATCCCGTACCAGAGTCTTGGCGCGAGCTCCGGCGCGGCGGTCTTGATGATCGCGTGGAGCCGCTCGGCCATCGCGCGGTCCGGCTCGGCCATCCCGGCGATCTTCGCGAGCACGTCGCTCTCTCCGTCCGCCGCGCCCCTCGTCGCGCTCGGACCGCGGCGCGCTTCCGCCTTCAGCTCGCGGGCACGCTCCTGCATCGCGGCCCGTTCTTCATCCGTGAATCCCCTGGACGCCGTGTCGATCGCGGCGGCGCTCATGGCGGGCTTCGGCGTGTCCTTCATGGTTCAGCGCAGCTCCTGGATCCGGATCAGGTTGCCCGCGGGGTCGCGGAAGGCACAATCGCGAATACCGTACGGCTGGAGGGTCGGCTCCTGGACGACCTCGGCGCCGCCGGCCACGACCCGCGCGAAGACGCCGTCGAGGTCCCTGGCGGCCAGGAGGATCCACCCGTAGGTGCCCTTCGCCATCATCTCGGCGATCGTGCGGCGCTCGTCGTCGGTGATACCGGGGTCCACGGCCGGCGGCGCCAGGAGGATCGACGTCCCGGGCTGGTTGGCGGGGCCGACCGTGATCCAGCGCATCCGGCCCTTGCCGACGTCGCTGCGGACCTCGAAACCGAGAACGTCGCGATAGAAGGCGAGGGACGCATCCGCGTCGTCGTGGGGGAGGGAGGTCGCGTGAATGGTGATGTCCATGGGAATCATCCTAGGTGCGGCTCGATACGGGCGCTTCTCGATTCCTGATCGGTCTCGTCACCTGCTTGGCCACGCACGACGGGAGGCCGACGGTCGCGCGCGCCGCCTTGCGTCGGTATGCGCTGGGCGGCATGCCGACCAGCTCGGTGAAGCGGGTGCTGAAGGTGCCCAGCGACGAGCAGCCGACCGCGAAGCAGGCCTCGGTCACGCTGAGGTCGCCACGACGCAGGAGCGCCATCGCGCGTTCGATGCGCCGCGTCATCAGGTAGCTGTACGGCGACTCACCGTAGGCGAGCCGGAACTGGCGGCTGAGGTGCCCAGCCGACATGTGCGCGCCGCGGGCGAGCGCCTCGACGTCCAGCGGCTGCGCGTAGTCCCGGTCGATCCGGTCGCGGACGCGCCGCAACCACGCGAGGTCGCGCAGGTGCTGCACGGCGGGTTGGCTGGTCATGCGCGGGATGGTGCCACATCGGCCTCGTCGACCCTGTTTGCCGCGCCCGCGTCCGCTCGAGTGGGACCAGCCGAACCGGACAAGAGATCTCGTGGCACGGCGTCGAGCCTGCGCCGGTGGTCTCCGCAGTCACGCACCGGAGCGTTGCCATGTATTCATGATTGAGTACACTTGTACTCGTGTCTGAGTACAGCGGCGCGTCGCTCCTGGGCCGCTCCGAGATCCGCCGGCGCATCCTGGTTCTTCTCCTCGACGCGCCGATCGAGCGCCTCCACCTCCGCGAGATCGCCCGTCGCGCGCTGACGTCCGCCGGGACGGCCGCGCGGGAGCTGCGCCGGCTCGAGGAGGCCGGGCTGGTGGCCCGCGATCGCGAGGGCGGGCAGGTCTACTTCCGCCCGCGAACGGATTCGCCCTTGTACCCACCCGTTCAGGCCCTCGTCCACGCGATGGCGCGGGAGACCGCGGTCACGCTGGCGCCCTCACGGGCGCCGGACCCGCTGGGGCTGCGGACGACCCGCCGCCTGCGGCGCGAGTTGAAAGCGGTCCTGGGTGAGCGTCTGGTGGGCGTCTACCTGTACGGCTCGCGCGCCCGCGGCGACCACGAACCCGACTCCGATATCGACGTCCTGGTCGTCCTCGACGAGATCGGAGCGTACGCGGCGGACCTCCGGGCCACGGGCGAGGCAACCTCGCGATTGTCGCTGGATGCGGGCGTCACGATCAGTCGCCTGCTGGCGACGCGTGAGGCATGGCTCCGCCGCGACCGGCCGATCCTTCGGGTCATCGCCGCCGAAGGGATCCGCGTGTGAACCCGGAGCAGCGGCGCCTGCTGGAGATGGCCCGGCGCGCCCATGAAGCCGCCGCACGGAGCATCTCGGCAAACGATGCCGCAACGGCGGCGAACCGCGCCTACTACGCGATGCTCTACGCGGCGCAGGCCGCGCTCGTGGGTGAGCAGGTGGAGGTTCGCAGCCATGGGGCCGTCCATGCGGCCTTCGGGATCCGGTTCGCGAAGACCGCTCGACTGGATCCGCGGCTCCACCGCTGGCTCCTCGATGCCTTCGACCTTCGGCTCCTGGCGGACTACGACCCGATGTGGACCCTGGAGGCCGAGTCGATTCGGGAGACTGTCGAGCAGGCCGGTCACATGATCGACGCCATCGAGCGGTTCCTCGAACCGCAGAATGGAAGCTGATGTCCTTTACCGCCCCCCGCCGCCTGGCAACCCCATCGTCCGTGAACGCGGCGATCAAGCAGATCGCCGATGTCATGCGGCGCGCGAACTACGCGGGCGCCCTCCAGTACGTGCCCGAGCTGTCGTGGATCCTCTTCCTGCGGATCCTCGACGAGCGCGAGGAGGTCGAAGCGGAGGAAGCCGCGGCGCTCGGCATCCCGTTCACGCCGTCGCTGGAGGCGCCGTTCCGCTGGCGTGACTGGGCCGGCCCGGGCGGGCCGAAGCGCGTCGAGCTGACCGACGCGGCGATGGGCGCCTATCTCGCCTTCGTGAACGGCGCGCTGCTTCCCAACCTGCGCGGGCTGCGCGACGTGCCCGGCGCGTCGGCCCGCCAGCGGGTGATCAGCCAGGTGGTCAGCGCGTTCGACAAGGTCGCGGTGGACACGGAGAAGAACCTGCTGGACATCCTGGACCGCGTCCACGAGATCCGCGTGGAGGCGGTGGACCAAACCCACCTCTTCATGCTGAGCCAGGCCTACGAGGGCCTGCTCCTGAAGATGGGCGAGAAGAACAACGACGGCGGCCAGTTCTTCACGCCGCGCGAGGTGATCCGCGCGATGGTCCGGGTGATCGACCCGCGGGTGGGCGAGACGGTCTACGACCCGGGCTGCGGCACCGGCGGCTTCCTGGCCCAGGCCTTCGACCACATGCGGCTGGGCCTGGGTGACGCCGCGACCGCCGAGCAGCTGCGCCTCCTGCGCGAGGAGACGTTCTGGGGCCGCGAGAAGGCCGACCTGATCTACCCGATCGCCCTCGCGAACCTGGTTCTCCACGGGATCGACCAGCCCCACATCTGGCACGGCAACACGCTGACCCGCCAGGAGGTCTATGGCGGGCTGTTCGCCGGCGCACCGGACCAGTTCGACGTCGTGCTGATGAACCCGCCGTTCGGGGGCAAGGAAGGGCGCGAGGCCCAGACGAACTTCGCCTACAAGACCAGCGCGACACAGGTGCTCTTCCTCCAGCACGTCATCGACGCGCTGAAGCCGGGCGGGCGCTGCGGGATGGTCATCGACGAGGGCGTCCTCTTCCGGACGACGGAGTCGGCGTTCGTCCAGACCAAGCGCAAGCTCCTCGACGAGACCGACCTCTGGTGCATCGTCTCGCTGCCGCCGGGGGTCTTCTCGTCGGCGGGCGCGGGCGTCAAGACGAACCTGCTCTTCTTCACGAAGGGCGGTCCGACGGAGCGGACCTGGTACTTCGACCTCTCCGACGTGAAGGTGACGAAGAAGCAGCCGCTGACGCTGGACCGCTTCGAGGAGCTGTTCGCGCTGGTGGCGGCCCGAACGGATTCACCGCGCTCGTGGACGGTCACGCGGGCCGAGATGGAGGCTCGCGGCTACGACCTGAAGGCAGTCAACCCGACCGCGAAGGCGGCCGGCGACACGCGCACGCCGACAGAGCTCCTGGACGAGATCGAGGCGCGCGGCCGCGACGTGGATGCGGCGATCGGCCGGTTGCGGGCACTGCTGCGGCCGGGAGCGGATTCCTGACGGCTCCGGACTCCCGGCACGGTGTGCGATGGTCGTCCGCGGCGCTGGTCGCGGACCGGACTATTCCGTTCTGACCTCGTCGAGCAGCTGCCCGTCCGCCCCACGCAGCTCGAGGGCCAGCGGGACCGTGCCGAGGGCATGCGTGGAGCAGCTGAGGCAGGGGTCGTACGCACGCACCAGGGCCGAGACGCGGTTGAGCGCGCCCTCCTTGATCTTGTTGCCGTCGACGAACCGCTTGGCCACCTGGAGGATGCCGCGGCCGATGGCGAGGTTGTTGTGACCCGTGGCGACGACCAGGTTGGCCCAGGTCATGGCGCCGTTGGCGTCCACCTTGTAGTGATGGATGAGCGTGCCGCGTGGGGCCTCGATGACGCCGACACCCTCGAGATCGTTGACCCCCGCATGGGCCCGGACCATGGTCCCGACGATGGAGGGGTCGTCGAGCAGCTCCTGCATGCGCTCGAGGGCGTAGAGAGCTTCGATCAGGCGCGCGTAGTGGTAGTGGAAGCCGCTCTGGACGATGCGGCCGAAGCGCTGCCGGTATTCCTCGAGCTCCGCGTCGGCCCCGGGCGTTCCGCACCGATCGGCGACGTTGAGGCGTGCCAGCGGGCCGACCCGATAGATGCCGTCGGGGAAGCCGGTCGGCTTGAAGTACGGCGCCTTCAGGTACGAGTCGGGCAGCGTCGCCTCGCCGATGTACGTCGCGTAGTCGTTCGGCGCGACCTGGTCGGCGACCATGCTGCCGTCGGAGCCGACGAAGCGCAGGTTGCCGTCGTAGAGGCGCAACGAGCCGTCCGGTCCGACGAGGCCGCAGTACATCGTGGGGAAGTTGGAGAAGGACTCGATCTCGTTCGGGAAGTGGTCGACCGTCCCCTTCCAGAGCGCCAGCGTCCGCTTCACGATCGCCATGGCCGCGGGCAGCTCGGTCAGCGTCAGCTCCCGGGCATGCGGGTCGAGGGGTGAGTTGACGCCGCCGGGCACGACCCACGACGGGTGGACGCGTTCCCGGGCGAGCCGTTCGATCACCTGCTGGCCGAACTTGCGGAGCCCGATCCCGTCGCGCAGGGCGTCCGGGTGTTCCTCGAGCAGTCCCGCGATGTTGCGCGTGGCGGGATCGAAGTCCATGCCGAGCAACAGGTCCGGCGCCGAGAGGTGGAAGAACGACAACGCGTGCGACTGCACGAACTGCGCGCAGTGGATCAGCTCGCGCAGCTTCGCCGCGGTGACGGGAATGCGCACGGCCATGATCGAATCGCACGCCTTGGACGAGGCGAGCTCGTGGCTCACGGGACAGATGCCGCAGATGCGCGACGTGATCGACGGCATCTCGTAGTACGGCCGGCCCTCGACGAACTTCTCGAATCCGCGGACCTGGGTCACGTGGAACTGCGTGTCGGCCACCTGTCCCGCGCTGTCGAGCCTGATCGTGATCTTGGCGTGACCTTCGATCCGCGACACGTGGTCGATCGTGATCTTCTTCATGACTGGTCTCCTGGCCCCCGCCGGCTGCGGTTCGGGCGCATCAGCGGCGGGCTCGCGACCCTGCGTCAGCGATTTGGCTCCCCTGGCTGCCATCGTGCGTCCTACCCGAACCGCATCTTGGAGCCGAGGTCGGGCGTGCGGCCCTCGAGCAGCTCGCTCAGCACGAACAGGATCGCGTTGGGCCGGGGCGGACAGCCGGGAACGTGGACGTCGACCTTGATCGCCGAGTGCAGCGGCTCCGCATGCTTCAGGAGGGCGGGCACGCCGTCGGTGGGCACCGCCGGCGGCTCGCTGCCCGGTCGCTCGGTCGCGCCCTCGATGTAGACCCGCCTGAGGAGCGTCCGGACGGGGATGCCGTTGCGCATGGACGGCACGTTGCCGGTCACCGCGCAGTCGCCGAGCGCCACCACGACCTTGCTTCGCGCTCGCGCGGCCTCGGCGAGCTTGAGGTCATCCTGGCTGCTGACCGCGCCCTCGATCACGGCAACGTCGACGCCTTCGGGCCATTCCTGCGCGTCGACCAGCGGGCCGAACACGATGTCGGCCTTCCTCAGCACGGCGACGATTCCCTCGTCCATGTCGAGCAGTGACATGTGGCAGCCCGAACAGCCGTCGAGCCAGCAGGTGCCGATCTTCAGCTTGTCCATCACTGACCCTCGCGCATCGAGGTGAGGCGGCTGACGACCGTCCGCTGCTTCGTCATCTCCTCGACTGCCCATCCCTTCTCGGCCATCGCGCCGGTCGGGCACGCCTGGACGCACTTGCCGCAACTGGTGCAGCTGGTGGCTTCGCCCCACGGCCGTTTGAGCTCGGACACGAGCCGGGTGTCGATGCCGCGCCCGGCCATGTCCCACACGTGCGCACCTTCGATCTCCGCGCACGTGCGCACGCAGCGCGAGCAGAGGATGCAGCGGTTGTGGTCGAGCACGTAGCGTGGGTGCGTGGTGTCGACGGTCAGTCGCGGGTAGTTGTACGGGTAGCGAACGTACGTGACCCCATGCTCCTGGGCCAGGGTCTGCAGCTCGCAGTGACCAGAGGAGACGCACACGGCGCAGACGTGGTTTCGTTCGGCGAGCAGCAGCTCGAGCGCGATCTTGCGGTAGGACTGGAGCTGCGACGAGGTCGTGTCGATCGCCAGGCCCTCTTGCACCGGGGTGGTGCAGGCGGGCAGCAGGCGCGCCACACCAGCGACCTGGACCATGCACAGGCGGCACGCGCCGACCGCGCTGAGGCCCTCCATGTAGCAGAGGGCCGGGATGTACTTCCCGTTCGCTCGCGCAACCTCGAGGATCGTCTGGCCGGCCGTCGCCGCGATGACCTCGCCGTCGATGCGGACCTTCACCTTCTCGGTCAAGGCGGTACTCCCTATCTCTCGACGCTGCGGATGTCGCAGCGAAGGCACCGGGCGGTCTCTTCCCTCGCCGCCACGGCCGTGAGGCCGAGCGACACCTCGGCGTAGGACTGGACTCGCTGGGCGGCGGGCATCTCGCCGGGCACATGGCGGGCAAGCTCGCTCTGTGTCTCGGGCGGCACCATGTCGTAGGCAAAGTCGGGGATCAGGCTCGCGAAGCGCTCCTGCCCCATCAACCGCTTGTCGATGTTGCGGGCGGCCTTCTTGCCGATGCCCATCGCATTCGACACGTTCGACGCCCCCGTGATGAGGTCGCCACCCGCGTAGAAACGGTCGCGGCTGGTCTCGAGCGAGTAGCGGTCGACCTCGAGGGTGCCCGTCTCCTTCACCTTCAGGCCCGAGGCATTGCAGAAGTCCGGGTCGACCTTCTCACCCACCGCCAGGATCACGCTGTCGCACTCGATGCGGATCACCTCGTCCGTGGCCACCGGCGTGCGGCGGCCCGACGCGTCGAACTCGCCAGGCTTCGTCCTGACGGCCTCGAGCGCCCGGACCTGGCCGTCCTTGTCACCCACGATCCGATGCGGGGCAGCGAGATAGACGACGCTGGCGCCCTCGTGCTCGGCCGCCTCGATCTCCTCCGGGATCGCCGGCATGTCCTTCCGCTCGCGGCGGTAGACGACCGTCACGTTGGCACCCAGCCGGCGCGCCGTGCGCGCCGAGTCGATCGCCGCGTTTCCCCCGCCGATCACGACGACGTTCCTCCCGATCGGGACGTCTTCCCCGCGCGACACGGCTTCGAGGAACGGCAGCGCAGGGATCACGCCCGTAAGCTCGGTCCCGGGCAGGTAGACCCAGGCTTCCTTCCAGGTCCCGATGGCAAGGAAGACGGCGTCGAACTGGTGCGCCACGTCGTTGAGCGCCAGGTCCTGGCCGACCTTCACGTTGAACTGGAACTTGACGCCCAGGCGCTCGATCAGCTCGACCTCCTTGTCGAGCACCGCCTTCGGCAGCCGGTATTCCGGCAGGGCGTAGCGGAGCATGCCGCCGGCAGCAGGGCGAGGGTCATAGACGGTCACGCTGTGGCCGAGGAGGGCGAGGTAGTACGCGCAGGTGAGGCCGGTGGGGCCGGCCCCCACGATGGCGACCTCGCGCCCGGTCGGCTCCAGCCTCTGCGCGAGCACGCGGCGGACCATCGGCTCGAACGCGCTGGAGAGCAGCACCTCGTCGGCGATCCTGCGGTGCACGTCGCGCGTGTTCACGGGCTCGTCCAGCGCGGCCCGACGGCAGCGGTTGTCGCAGGGGTGCTGGCAGACGCGTCCCGTCGAGGCCGGCAGGGGGTTGTCCAGGATCACGGAGAGGAACGCATCCTCGACCCGGTCCTCCTTGTACAGCTGGAGGAACCGCGGGATGTTCATGTGCAGCGGGCACGAGTTCTCGCATGGCGACAGGGCCAGCTCCTCGCAGACCCCGGCGCGGCAACGCTGGGCCACGATGTGGTCTTCGAACTCGTGCCGGAAGTGGCGCAGGCTGGTGAGGACGGGGTTGGGCGCGCTCTGGCCCAGCCCGCAGAGCGACGTGTCGCGAACCATGCGACACAGCTCGTCGAGTGCCCCGATGTCCTCGTGCGTGGCCGTGCCGAGCGTGAAGCCGTTGAGCATCTTGAGTGCCTTGTCGAGGCCCACGCGGCACGGGACGCACTTGCCGCAGCTCTCCGAGCGCGTGAACTCGATGAAGTAGCGGGCGACGTCCACCATGCAGTTGTCTTCGTCCATCACGACCATGCCGCCCGAGCCCATGATCGAGCCGAGCTGCGCGAGCGTCTCGTAGTCGACCGGCGTGTCGAACATCTCCGCCGGGATGCAGCCGCCCGAGGGACCACCCGTCTGCACGGCCTTGATGTCGCGGCCGTTCGTGCCGCCCTCGCCGATGTCGTAGATGAACTTCGAGAGCGGCGTGCCGAGCGGCATCTCGACGAGGCCGGTGCTGTGGACCTTGCCGACCAGCGAGAACACCTTCGTGCCCGCGCTCTTCGTGCTGCCGGTCTCGGTGAACCAGGCCGGGCCCTTGGACACGATCGGCGCGATGTTGTACCAGGTCTCGACGTTGTTGATGTTGGTCGGTTTGCCGTAGAGGCCCTTCTGAGCCGGGAACGGCGGGCGCGATCGCGGCCGGCCAGACTGGCTTTCGAGCGAGGCGATCAGCGCGGTCTCCTCGCCGCACACGAAGGCGCCCGCACCCTCGACCGTCTCGATGTCGAAGCTGAACCCGCGTCCGAGCACGTTGTCGCCCAGGACGCCATAGGCCCGAGCCTGTTCGATCGCGCGTTCGAGGCGCAACACCGCGAGCGGATACTCGGCGCGGACGTAGATGATGCCCTTGGGGGCGCCGGTCACGAAGCCCGCGATCAGCATCCCCTCGAGGAGGCTGTGCGGGTCGGACTCGATCTCGTTGCGATTCATGTAGGCGCCGGGGTCGCCTTCGTCCGCGTTGCAGACGAGGTACTTCTCCGTCCCGGCCGCCTTCTGGAGGAACTCCCACTTGTTGCCCGTCAGGTAGCCGGCGCCGCCCCGGCCGCGGAGCTTCGCGGCCTTGATCTGCTCGATGACCCCGGCGGGGTTCTGGTCGATCAGGACCTTGTACAGGGCCTGGTACCCGCCGATCGCGATGTATTCCTCGATGTCGTCGGGGTTGATCAGCCCACAGTTGCGCAGGACGATCTTTACCTGCCCGTTGAAGAACGGGATCTCGTTCCAGGTCGGCACCTCCGGGTAGCCGGTCCCGTACTTCACGCGCCCGGTGAGGTGGTCCCACTCCTCGATCTTGCAGAGCACGATCTCGGCGGGCGGCAGGGTTGCGTGGCCCAGGCCGTTGAGGATCCCGTCGACGTGCTTCGGCTGCACGCGGTGAAGCATCAGCAGCGGGTGGCCGGGCACCCACACGTTGACGAGCGGCTCCTCGGCGCAGAAGCCGAAGCAACCGACCGGCACCAGGTCGACGGCCATGCCCCGGGCGTCGATCTCGGACCTGAACGCGTGGTACACGGCCTCGGCGCCATTCCCGGAGCCACAGGTTCCCATGCCGACCGAGATGCGGGGCCTGCCGGGGAGCAGCTTCGCAAGTCCGGCCTCGCGCGCAGCGGAGAACGCGGCGAAGTCCTGGATCTTCATCGGGCGGACTCCTTGCGCAGCGCCTCGATCTCACGAATCAGCATCTGTTCCTTCACGTGGCCGCGGATCGCGTGGTCGATCTCGACGACCGGCGCGAGCGCGCACTGGCCGAAGCAGGCGACCGTGCGGACCGTGAAGCGCTGGTCGGGCGTCGTGAGCGAGATCTTGTCAGCGCCGTCGCTGCGTTCCTGAAGGCCAAGCTGCAGCTTCACGCGCTCGAGCAGGGGCCGCGAGCCGCGGGTGTGGCACGCGGTGCCGCGGCAGATCGCCACGGTGTGGGTGCCCTGCGGATCAAGGTTGAACAGCGCGAAGAACGTCGCGACGCCGTAGACCTGCGACTGGGGGATGCCCGTGCGCGCCGCCACGTACGCGAGCGTCTCCATCGGGAGGAACTTGTGGGGGCTGCCGTCCTGCAGCTGCTCCAGGATGCCGAGGAGCGCGCCCGGATGGCCAACCCGATCGGCGATGATCCGGTCGATCAGGTCCTGATCCTCCGAGTGTTGCAGCGCAGAGACCTGCCCGGCGGTCATCGAGCCCTCCAAACAAAGGCCGCGCTCCACAGGCCGGTGGAGTCACGTGGCCTGCGTTACGCACGGCGATGGCACGAACGCTAGGGTCGCCTCGATCCGCGCAACAGGGCCATCCGGACGAGAAAGGACCGGCTGGTCGCGGCCAAAGGGAGCCGGCCGGCAGGTGGGCGGGGCACTTCGGAGTTTCCGGGTATGCTCTTCGGGTACGTGTTCGACAGGCGCTCCGGTCAGCGCCACGGTTTCCCAGCCGCGATCCCGATCCATTCAGCGCCCTGACCGGGCCCCGCCATCGCGCGGGAGGGCCTCGCCAGGAGCGTCACTCGCATGTCATTCGATCAACTCGGGCTCGCGCCCGAGCTTCTCCGCGCGGTCGCGGACCAGGGCTACACCGAGCCCACGCCCGTCCAGGCCGCCGCCATCCCGCTCGTGCTCGCGGGGCGCGACGTGCTCGCGGGCGCCCAGACGGGGACCGGCAAGACCGCCGCCTTCGTGCTTCCCATCCTCCAGCGCCTGGGGATGACCAGCCCGACGGGCGACCGCCGGGCGCCGATCCGCGTGCTCGTCGTCGTCCCGACCCGGGAGCTGGCGCTCCAGGTGGAGGAGAGCGTCCGGACCTACGGCGCCCGTCACCGGTTCCGCTCCACCACGATCTACGGCGGCGTCGGGTTCGACCCGCAGGTCCGCGCGCTGCGCGCCGGCCCGGAGATCGTCGTGGCCACCCCGGGGCGGCTCCTGGACCACGTGAACCAGCGCACCATCGACCTCTCGCGGGTGGAGATCCTCGTGCTCGACGAGGCGGACCGGATGCTCGACATGGGCTTCATCCGGGACATCCGGAAGATCCTCGCGCTGCTCCCGTCCAGGCGCCAGAACCTCCTCTTCTCGGCCACGTTCTCCGACGAGATCCGGCGGCTGGCCGACGGCTTCCTGGACCGGCCCGCCACGGTGGAGGTCGCCCGCCGCAACACGCCGGCGGAGCTCGTCCGCCAGGTGGTCCACCCGGTCGATCGCGAGCGCAAGCGCGAGCTCCTGAGCCGGCTGATCCGGACGGGCGCGATCCGCCAGGCGCTGGTCTTCACCCGGACGAAGCACGGCGCGAGCCGCCTCTC
>JARLHH010000127.1 GCA_031292335.1 Candidatus Limnocylindrales bacterium
CCTACCCGAACAACACGATCGTCTTCCAGCAGGTCCCTCACACCGGGGTCACCGTGGACCGCGGCATGACCCATGACGGCCTCGGGAAGTACCTGAGCCAGATCATCGAGAAGGCGCCCGGCCCCACGGCGGACGTCGTGGGAATCCTGCGCGACCGCGAAGTCGATGTCATGGTCTCCTACCTCCCGGTCGGGAGCGAGGAGGCGACCAAGTGGTACGCCGAGCAGGCGCTCAAGGCCGGCGTCGGCTTCGTGAACGCCATCCCGGTCTTCATCGGCCGCGAGCCCTACTGGCAGCGGCGCTTCGCCGAGGAAGGCCTTCCGATCATCGGCGACGACATCAAGAGCCAGGTCGGCGCGACGATCACGCATCGCGTCATGACGCGCCTCTTCATGGACCGCGGCGTGCGCCTCGATCGGACCTACCAGCTGAACTTCGGCGGCAACACCGACTTCCTGAACATGCTCGAGCGCGAGCGTCTCGAGAGCAAGAAGATCAGCAAGACGAACGCGGTCACCTCGATGCTCGACTACGAGCTCGAGCCGGGCAACGTCCACGTCGGGCCGAGCGACCACGTGCCGTGGCTGACCGACCGCAAGTTCTGCTATATCCAGATGGAAGGCACGACCTATGGCGACGTGCCGCTCAAGGCCGAGCTCAAGCTGGAGGTCTGGGACAGCCCGAACTCCGCCGGCGTCATCACGGACGCGATCCGCTGCCTGAAGCTCGGCCTGGACCGCGGGCTCAAGGGCACGCTGGTGGCGCCGTCCAGCTACTTCATGAAGAGCCCGCCGCAGCAGGTCCACGACGACATCGCGTTCAACCGCGTCGAGGCGTTCATCCGGGGCGATGACAACGAGACGCTGGTCGGGACCGAGAAGCCCGTCGCCCGGACCCTTCGGACCTTCGCCAAGGGGGCTGAGAAGGCCGCCGCCAAGTGACCTCCGTCCCCGGTACGTCCGGCGCCCCCGACGGGGCGCCGGACTCCGAGGCCCGGAACGGATCTCGCGGGTCCGGGGGCAACCTCCAGGCCCCGCATCGGCGCGAGGCGCAGGGGCGGCGCATCCGGGCCCGCACTGCGGTGCTTGCCTACCGGGCGGGAGCGTGGATCCTCGCTCGCCTGCCGCTGGGACCGGCCGCCCGCGTCGGCGGCTGGTTCGCGGTTGGCGTGTACTGGGCATGGCCGGCCCGGCGCCGGTATGTCCGGGCCAACACCGCCCGCGTGCTCGGCGTCGCGCCCGGCGACCGGCGGGTCGGCCGCCTCGCGCGGGCCGTGTATCGGAACCAGGTGCGCTGGGTCCTGGAGCTGATGCGCCTCTCGCGGCTCCCCCAGGCAGAACGCACCGCCCAGGTCGAGGACGATGCGGCGGCGCCCTTCCACGCCGCGTGGCAGACGTCGAAGGGGCTCATCGTCGTCGGCGCTCACCTCGGCAACAATGAGGCGGCCGTCGCCGGTCTGGCGGGTCGCGGGTGGCCGATCAACGCCGTGGCCGACGACACTGCCTACGAGGAGCTGTTTCAGCTGCTGAACGAGGAACGGCGCAGCTGGGGCGTCAAGCAGATCCCGTGGCGAAATCTCCGGGAAGTGTTCCGGGTGCTCCGCCGGCACGAGATCGTGGCGCTGCTCGTGGACTGGGGCTACCGCCCCGACGGCATCCCCGTGCGGTTCTTCGGTGCGTGGACCCGCTTCCCGGCGGGGCCCGCGGTCCTCGCGGCCAGGACCGGCGCGACGATCCTCCCCGCCTGGGTCATCCGCTCGGGGGATCGTCATCTGACGGAAGTCGGGGCGCAGATCACCGTGGTGTCCGACGAGCCGGCGGAGCTCGCCCGCGCGACGCAGGAGATCGCCACCGCGCTCGAGGCCGGAATCCGTCTGGCGCCCGAGCAGTGGTGCGTCTTCAAGCCGATCTGGCCGGGTGATCCAGCCGAGGCGGCTCGCCTCGAGTCGCTCGGCAGGGAGCTCGACGCGGGAACGCCGGCCCCGGGTGACGCGGCGGCAGCCGGACCAACCCCGCCGAGCGTCACCGGCGCCGGGGCATGACCCCCCCGCCGGCCGCGGAGGCGCCGCGGAACGCGACCGTCGTCCAGCGGCTGCGCGTGCGCCTGCTGGAAGCCGCCAGCTGGCTCGCGAACCGCCTGCCGGCAGGCGTCGTCGGTGGCGCCGCGGATGCCGCCGGCGAGCTCTGGTACCGGGCCACGCCGGCCCGGGCCGCCCAGGCCCGGGCGAACCTGCGCCGCGTGTCGGCGCACCTGGCCGCGACGGGGATCGGCGGAGCTCGCGCCCGCGCCGCGGCCGACGATCCCGTGGCGCTCGAGCGGCTGGTCCGGGCCGCCTACCGGCATGCGGCGCGGACGTACGCGGAGCTGCTCCGGTCGGCCGCCGTGGCCCGCGAGGCTCCCGGCCGGACCCACATCGAGACGCCCGACACCGTCGAAGCGGCCTTCGCGGCACGCCCGGCGATCTTCGCCTCCCTCCACTTCGGTTCGCTCCAGGCGACGGAGGCGATCCTGCTCACGCGGCTCGACACGCCGATCACGGCACCCATGGAAACGCTCGACGACCCCGCGCTCCAGGCGTTCATGGCGCGGGCCCGGTCCGCGTCCGGCGTCCAGCTCGTCGGACTGGAGGGAGCGCGCCGGGAGCTCCGGGCCGCGCTCGGCCGGGGTGAGCTGGTCGGCGTGGTCGGAGACCGGGACATCATGGGCGGCGGCGTCTCCGTCCCGTTCTTCGGCGCACCGGCGCCCCTGCCCATCGGCGCGGCGCTCCTCGCCCTCGAGTCCGGCGCCCCCATCCACGTCGCGGCCGTCCGGCGCCTCCGCGGGGAGCGCTTCGCCGGCCGCCTGGAGACGATCCAGCCGCCCCGCGGCGACCTTGGGAGCGGGCCCGGGGCCAGGCGCGCGCGCGTCGAGGCACTGCTGGCCCAGGAGGTCGCCGTGTTCGAGCGCCTGGTCGCCGATGCCCCGGAGCAGTGGTGGGCAGTCTTCTTCCCGATCTGGCCGGATCTCGTGCCGGAGCCACGGCCATGAGCGCCGGCGGAACGACCCGTCGTTCGCCGGGCGGGCCTGACCCGGCCCTGCCCCACGGCCGCGCGGACCTGCACGTCCACACGCTCGCCTCGGACGGGCTCGACGACGTGGAGGCGATCCTGGCCCACGTGCTGACGAAGACGGATCTCGACGTCCTCGGGATCGCCGACCACGAGCGCGTCGACGCCGCGATCGCGGCCCGCTCGATCGCGCGCGCGCGCGGCCTCCGCCTGGAGATCGTGGTGGGCGAGGAGATCACGACCCTCGAGGGACACCTGCTGGCGCTCTTCCTGGAGGAGCGGGTCCGGCCGCTCCGCTCCATGCGGACGACGATCGGCGAGGTGCACGAGCAGGGCGGCCTCGCCATCCCGGCCCATCCGCTGTTCCCATACCCGCTCTGCGCGCAGGGCTGGACGCTCCGCCGGCTGCTCTCCGCGGGCGACCCCCGGGTCCGGCCCGACGCCCTGGAGGCGTTCAACCCGACGACGTTCGGACGGTTCGTGCACGAGCGGGTCGGGGCGTTCGCCGCGGCCCACGGCCTGCCGACCGTCGGCAACAGCGACGCTCACGAGGCGGCCGCGATCGGCACGGGCTTCACGACGTTCCCGGGGCGCACGGCCGAGGATGTGCGCGCGGCGATCCTGGCCGGCACGACGGGCTGGGAAGGCTCGTTCCACCGGACCACGTCCCAGCTGCCGACCTTCGGCAGGCAGCTCCGCAAGTACAGCCGCGACTGGCGCGCGGAGGTGGGCGGGCGGGTGCGGCGCGACGGAACCGGGCGGGACCTCGGCTATCCCGGCGGCCGCTTCCGGCCGCCCCGGCCGGACGAGCTGGGGGGCGTGGTTCGTCCGCGCGAGGACGCGTCGTGAAGATCGGGCTCGTGACCCCCTACGTCTATCCGCTCCCGGGCGGCGTCAACGACCACGTCGGGCACCTCTACGAGGCTTTGCGCGGGCGAGGGCACGACGTCCGGATCCTGACGGCCAGCCACGGGCTCCAGCGGAGCTCCGAGGGCGATGTCATCCGGATCGGCAAGGGTTTCTCCGTCCCGTCGAACGGGTCGATGGGGACGGTCACCGTCTCGCCCCGCTACCGGAGCCAGATCCAGGCCGTGCTGGACCGGGAGCAGTTCGACCTGCTCCACTTCCACGAGCCGTTCGTGCCGCTCCTTGCCCTGTTCACGCTGCGCGAGTCGCGGAGCGTGAACGTGGCCACCTTCCACGCCTACTCGGGCTACGCGCCCGGCTACCAGCTGGGTGGCAAGATGCTGGGGCCGGTGGCCCGGAACCTCCACGGGCGGATCGCGGTGAGCGCCGCCGCGCGGCACTTCGCCGACCGCTATCTGCCCGGCGACTACAAGGTGATCCCGAACGGCGTTGACCGCGACCGCTTTGCCCACGCGGTCCCGATCGCCCGCTGGCAGGACGGCTGCCCGAACATCCTGTTCGTCGGCCGGCTCGAGTCCCGGAAGGGCCTGCTCCCGCTGCTCAAGGCATACCGGATCCTGCGGAAGAGCGGCCGCGCGTGCCGGCTCCTCGTGGTCGGCTCAGGGCCCCAGGAGCGCGAGGCGCGCCGCTACGTGATGACGCGCCGCCTGCCGGACGTCGAGTTCCTGGGCCGCGTCCCGGATGCCGAGAAGGTCCAGCTCTTCAAGACCGCCGACGTCTACGTCTCGCCGGCGACCGGGCGCGAGTCGTTCGGGATCGTGCTGCTCGAGGCGATGGCCGCCGGGACGGCCATCGTGTGCAGCGACATTCACGGCTACAAGGGCGTGGTGAGGCGCGGCGAGGAGGCGCTCCTGGTGCCGCCGGGCGAATCGCGTCCGCTCGCCGAGGCGATCCGGCGGGTCCTGGACGACCCCGACCTGCGCGATCGGATGAGGCAGAGTGGACTGGAGCGCGTCGTCGAGTTCGGCTGGGACCGGATCGCCGCGCGGGTGGAGGCCTACTACGGGTTCGTGATCCGGCGCCTGGCGGTGCAAGGGTCCCTGCCGAGCGGTTTCCACGCGGAGGTCCCGCCCGACCCGCGGAGCAGCGTCGTCGCCTGAGCGCGCCCGTCAGCCCTCGGCGGGCTCGGGCGGCTCGGCCGGCTCGGGCGGCTCGGCCGGCTCGGGCGGCTCGGCCGGCTCGGGCGGCTCGGGTGGCTCAGGTGGCTCGGGTGGCTCAGGTGGCCCGGGGGATGGCAGCAGGCCGGACGACGTGGCCTCGTCGGCGAGCCGCTCGGCGATCGCGAGGCGCCAGACCCAGGCGCTGTAGGCCACGACCGCGGCCGAGACCAGCACCGCGGCCAGCAGGAGGAGCGGCCATGGGCTGGCGAACGAGACCGTGAACGGCGCGTCCGTGTTCACGGCGAACTGGAACGGGTAGAGCCACGTCGGGAGCAACCCCTGGTACCAGTTGAAGATCCCGTTGGGGAGCGGCAGGCCCGACCAGTTCGGGTAGAACGCGACGAACACCACGATGGACGCGAGCACCGTGCCCACGGCGAACCGGCGCGGCGACCGGGCCGACCAGACCAGCCAGGCGATCGGCCCCAGGATCAACAGGAGGAGGAGCGAGAGGAGCTCGCCCGGGATGCTCGGGGTCTGGACCAGCGGCGTGGCGGGCAGCAGGATCGCGACCGCGACCAGGCTCGCGAGCGCCAGGAGGCCGGTCACGACGATCCGGCGCGACGCCGCCGCCGCCTCCAGCCGGTCCGCGCCGCCCCGGACCTGCCGGTCGAGTCGCACGAGCTGCCAGACCAGCAACCCCGCACCGACCACGAGGACGCCGATCAGCCCGACTACCTGCGCCGTCAGGGAGAACGGGAGCGATGCCGCCCCGGTGCACGCCTGCGAGCCCGGATCGACGCGATCGACGCCGGCCAGGGTACACAGCGGGCTCTTGCCGAACCACAGGATCACCGGGAGCAGCACGGCCAGGGCCGCGGCGCCGCGCGCCAGCCGCCACGTCCGCGCGGATGGCCCGTGCCAGAGCTCGGCGACGAAGTAGGCCAGGCACAGGACGACGAACGGGAGTGTCGCGTAGTAGTGGTACTCGAAGGCGGCGCGGTCAATTCGCGCCCAGGAGAGCCAGGTGAAGGCGATGACGATCGAGATCAGCCCGAGGGCCAGGCTCCGACGCCGGTAGGCCTGCCACGCGACGAACGCGACCGCGGCGATCGAGAGCCACCAGATGGCAGGGTTGCCGCCGTCGTAGATGGCCCCGGACGTCGACCCGTCGAAAGACTGCTGGAAGAACCAGACCGGCTTGAGGTCGAGCGGCCAGGCCCACCAGGGCGAGGCGGCCGGGTGGGTGGCGCGAAGGTTGTTGTGGTAGTCGTACATCGCCTTGGTGAGGTCGAGGAGCGTCTGACCTCCGTTGCCCGGCGGCCAGGACGCCGTCAGGCGGTTGCCGAGGGCGACCCACGGGAGGTAGAGCGCGACGTAGACCGCGGCGGGGATCGCCAGCAGCGAGGCGCCTGCCCAGGCGACGGGCAGGCCCCAGCGCCAGCCGGGGCGGAGCCAGCCCTCGGGGGCCGGGGCGGGCGGCTCCAGCAACGAGGCGGGATCGTCGGGCAGGAGCGGCGGAGCGAGCGGCCCGAAGCCGAGCCGCGCGGCCAGCCAGAACGCCAGCGCCGCCAACGCGGCAAGCGCGAAGCATCCGAGCGCCAGCGCGAGAGCCGTGGAGCCGAGCCCGAGCGGGATGGCCGCCAGGGCGACCACCGCCCCCACCGCCGCGGGGCCCGCCACCGCGATCCGGACCTCCTCCACCGACCACGCGATCGGGTGGAGCACCGTCACGGCAGCCGCGACCAGGGTCAGGCCGATCATGATCGCCAGGAAGGTGAGGTTGCCGCCGGACGTGTCACCGGCCGGGACCGAGACGGCCATGTAGCCGAGCACCGCCGTCCCCCCCGCCAGGCCGAGCAGGACCACCACGCGCCCGAGCGCGGAGCGCACGAGGATCAGGAGGATGACCGCCGCAAGCGCATACAGGGCGACCCACTTGGACGCGAGGCCGAGCCCCATCAGGAGCCCCACGATCGGCATCCCTACCCAGAAGGCGCCGCGCCACCGCCAGGCCCCCGTCCAGATCGCCGCGAACAACGTGACGGCCGCGACGATGAAGAACGCGGCGTACGTGTCGTTCATCCCGATGCGCTGCTGGACGAAGTACATCCCGTCGGCCAGGCCGAAGATGCCGCCCAGGATCGCCACCGACCGGCGCCGGAACAGGATCCGGGCGAGCAGGAACAGGAGACCCGCCATGAGCGCGCCGGCGATGACCCCGGGCAGGCGCCACGCGAAGGCGTGCTGGCCGACGTCGACCGAGGCCGCCTGGCCGTCCCCGCTGAACACGAGCAGCTGCTCCCGGTCGGTGGCGGGCACGTCCGGGTTCACGTCCGTTGCCCACGCCGCCGGCGCGAACGGCAGGCGCGCGTCCGCGTAGACGCTGTTCCCCCGCGGCTCCACCACGTAGATCGTCCAGCCGGTCCCGTCCGTCGTGCGGCCCAGCGCGTGGATCATCTGGCTCGCCGAGTCGTAGGTGACCCGGCTGATCGGGGCGGGCATCCAGACCGTCTGGTCGAGCGACGGGGCGGTGCCGTCCGTCGGGATCACGATGGCGGCAAGCGAGCTCCCGGTTGCCGCGTAGAGCATGGGCGAGTCCAGGCCGTCCGCCCCGACCACGCTGGTCGCCCCGCCCTCGAGCGGGATCGCGCCGGTCACGACACCGCTGGTCGGCTCCACGAATGCCACGCCCGCGGCGTCCGCCACGGCGATGCGGGGCACGCTCGTGACGCTGATGCCGGCAAGCGCCCCGCTCGCGATGGCGGAGTCGAGCTGGGTCCGCTGCGCCGAGATCGCCGTCGTGATGGTGACCCGCGCCGCCCCGGATCGGAGCTGCTGCTCGTACCCGGCGACCGCCCCGCCCAGGATCCGTGACAGCTGGGCCGCCACGAACGTCGGGTCGGTCACGAGCGCGGGCTCGGCCACGAGCGCGTCGACCGTGCCCGCGTCCGTGACCTCCGCCCGGCCGGGCAGGTTGAACGAGGCAAGCCGCGTCCCGCTGGCCGCGTCGAGCGACACGAGGCCGTCGCCGGGCGTCGCCGCGATGATGGTCGCCCCGTCGCCGGTGACCCAGAGCCGGTCCACCGCAGCGCCCGCCGACCCGAGGGGGGTCAGCGTGACCGGGGGGGCGCGCCCGGTGTCGCCGGCGTTGCCGGCGCGGAGGTCGCCCGCGCTGACCGCCGTGTCAAGGGTGAGGATGTCACCCGACGCGGTCCCGACGTAGAGCCGGTGACCGGTCGAGTCGACGGCGACCGCCTGGGCGCCCGGCAGCACGAACGTGGCAAGGAGCGCGCGGGTCTGCAGGTCGTAGACGCGGACGTCCGCCCCCGTGGCGACGTACAGCCGGTCGCCGCCCGAGACCTGGGTCGCGTCCGCACCGGCGGGCCCGGTCCAGCCCTCCTCGATCGCGACGTCCTTCACCGGCGCGCCGAGCGTGCTCGTGGCAGTCACGCGGTCGTCCCCGAACGCCACGAGCCCCCCGGCCATGACGTACTTGGCGAGGTGCGGGTGGGTCCACTCGTAGATCGCGTGCGGCTCGCCGTAGCGCCAGTCCTGCAGGAACTCGGCTGCCGTGCGGGCGTGGTAGACCTCGTCGAAGTGCATCCGCAGCGGCTCGCCGAGCCGGAACGTCCGCAGGAAGAGCGACGCGACGACGAGCACCACGATGAACCACAGGTCGAGCCGGTCGAGCCTGCCGCCGCCCTCGTGGTCGAGCTGCTGCGAGCGATCGAAGGAGGCGCGACGGGCGACGGCGCGCACGCCGCCGGCAGCCCGCCCCACTGGCCAGCCGGTTCGTGGGCAACCTCTGTTCCAGCGTTCACGCCCGCAGCAGGGCGGAGTACCAGCAGCGGGAGCGCCTCCCGGCGCAGCGCGTCCGGCTTTGCGTCCCGGTGAGC
>JARLHH010000128.1 GCA_031292335.1 Candidatus Limnocylindrales bacterium
CAGGCCCGCTCGTTGTTCGCGGCGAGGTCGGCAAGGAACTGCAACGCCTCACGCGTGAAGCCTTCGAACGCCATGCTGCCCTCCCTGCGTCCCGGTCCGAACGCGACCTCCGGACGCCTGCAGGGTAGCGCGGATTGCCCTGCCGACCGAGGACCGCCGCCGCGCCCTTCGGGCAGCCCGGCGTCCTACTTCCAGTAGGCGCCGAGCGCCCCCGAGGTGCTCACCCCGTGGCGGGGATCGCCGGGCCACTGGACCCGGACGTTGATGGCGGCCCCGGCGCCGGCCGTCGTCCAGAACGTCACGACGCCCGTCGCGTCGGCCCGGGCCGACTTGAGATAGGCGGGGCTGCCCCAGGTGCCCTTCGTCTTCCCGGCCACCAGGACGTTGACGCGCTGGCCGGCCAGCGCCGCGCCGCCCGAGAACCGCCAGGTGACGTAGCCCCGCGGCGGGGCGACCTTGGGGGTCTTCGCGCTGAAGCCGGTCGCCGGCTTGAGGCCGAGCGCGCTCGCCGCACCGATCGCGATCGGCGGCGGGGGCGGGGGCGGCGGAACCGGCGGCTCGACCGGCGGGCCGGTGCCGGGGTTCACCGTGACCGTGGCGGTGCCCTGGATGCCCTGCACGGTCGCGGCGACCGTTGCGGTCCCCGGGGCGGCCGCGGTGTACTGGCCGGCCGGGGAGATCGCGCCGGGCCCGTCGAGCGTCCACGTGACGTCGCCGGGCGCGAGCGCGATCCCGTTGTAGGCGGCGTCCTGGCCCTCGGCAACGAAATCCGTGACACCGCCCTGCCAGCTCATGGCGGTCCCGGGGACGACGTCCACGACGGCCAGCGGGCCGGTCGGCACGGCGCTGAAGACGACGAGGCTGTTGGCGACCGCGATCTCCTGGCCGGAGGACGGGCGGTTCACCACCGACACCTCCTGGTCGCCCGGAAGGCGCACGGCCATGGTCGTCGAGCCGCCCCCGTCGAGGGCGAGCGCCTCCACGACGCCCCTCGACAGCATCAGCTCGGCGAGCTCGTCGAGGTCCACGCCGGTGCTGTAGCCGGACTGGCGTCCGTCCACCGTGGCCAGGACGAGCGAGCCGGCCGCGGTGATGCCCAACGCCGTCCGCGGCTGAAGCTGGTCGGCAACCGCGGAGCGCGGAGAGACGTCCGCCAGGCCGCCCTGCACGATGAACTCGCGTCCGCCGATGGCCTCTCGGACGTTCTCCCACCCGGGCGTGATCGAGAGCGTCAGCGTCAGCCCGACACCCGGCACGAGCGCGTCGAGGAACGACCCGCTCGGGCCGTTGAGCACGAGCGTGCCGGGGTCGATGGGGATGCCGCCCGTGGCGGGACGGACCTGCAGGACGACCGCGGGGTGGACGCCCGTGGGGGTCAGCGGCAGCGGGACGCCCCCGAGCACGACGTCGGTGCCACCGATGTCCGCCGGCGTCGTCGGGCCGAAGCGTGGCGTCAGCAGGACCAGCTCGGAGCCCGTCCGGGCCTGGTTCACGCGTCCGACCTGGCGGATCGTCCCGTCCGTCCAGGTGAGCGACACGCTCACCTGGACCTTGCCGATGAGCGGGCGCCCCGACGCGTCGACGCCGAACGTCGGCCGGGCAAGGCGCGCCGCGGTCACCAGCTCCCCGGCATGGATGTCGATGCCGTTCGGCGCGTACTGGGTCGGGCTGGCGTAGCCGCCCCAGACGTCCCCGTTGATCGCGGCGACCGCCCGGTGGCCGTCGGTCGAGGTGCGGCGCGCCTGGCTCGTGGTGGTCTCGAGGCTGGTGATCCGGTCCCCGCCGAGCTCCGTCTCGACGCTGATCCCCGGAGTCCCGAGCGCCACCTCGACGAGGTTGACGGCCTGGCTTCCCGCCCCGGTGGTCTGGATCGTGCCCCAGTCGTGCTCCACGCCGGGAGCGACGGGTGCTCGAACGGCGGAGACGTACGGGGCGGAGATGGTCGCGAGGACGGCAGCCGGCCGGGCAGCACCTGGCAGGAACGGGACCGGGGCGGCGACGCCCGAGAAGGCGAGCAGAGCGGCCAGCGTCGCGACGACCGCCGCGCGGGCGCTCCCGGGGGCGGACGAGGGCCGGGGGACCATCGCTCGCCATGGTAGAGCAGGCCCGCGGTCGGCGCACCTTCGGACCCCCTCGGGAGGATCGCGTCGGCGCGACCAGGCCCACCGGGCCGGCCGCTCGCGGCTACCTGGCGCATCCCCCGGACGGGCGACACAATGGGCCGAATGGCACTGGGGAGCGGCTTCCATCGCCGTGCCACAATGCCTGATCAGAGCGGATGTCAGATGACTAGCGTCTAAGGGGCCGACATGCGCGAGCGGGTATCCGACGGGCCGACCGAGGCGATGGTCGCCAGCGGTCGCGGGAGGTGGGGCAGGTTCCTGCTGACCTGGTTCGCGCTTCCGTCGGCGCTTCTCGTCGCCCTCCTGTTCGGCGCGGTCATGATGCTCGCCCTGGGCGCGGACCCGATCGCGGGCTATCGGGCGCTGCTCGAGGGAGCCTTCGGCGGCAGCTACGCGCTGAGCAGCACGGCGATCCAGGCCGTGCCGCTGCTGCTCGTCGGGGTGGGGATCTGCATCGCCTTCCGGGCCAACGTGTTCAACATCGGCGGCGAGGGCCAGATCGCGATGGGCGGCCTGCTGAGCGCCGCGACCGCGCTGGTCTTCCCGGACCTGCCCGGCTTCATTCTGATGCCGCTCGTCCTGCTGGCCGGCGCCCTGGGCGGCGCGATCTGGGGCGCGATCCCGGGCTTCTTCAAGGCGAACTACAACGTCAACGAGATCCTGAGCACCATCATGCTCAACCTCGTCGCGGTGCAGGTCATGAACTACCTCCTGGCAGGCCCGATGGTCGACCAGTCGCCGAGCTCGGTCGGGGGCCTCATCCCCGAGACGAAGGTGCTGCCCGCGAGCGCTCAGCTCCCGATCCTGATCAGCGGGACGCAGCTCCACCTGGGCGTCCCGATCGCCGTGCTCGTCGCGATCGGGGTCTACATCCTGCTCTGGCGCACGAGCTTCGGGTTCCAGATCCGGAGCGTCGGCCTCTCGCGCAGCGCGTCCGCCTATGCCGGCATGCCGGTCAAGCGGACGATCACCCTGGCGATGACCCTGAGCGGGGCGATGTGCGGGCTCGCCGGAGCGATCCTGGTGTTCGGCAGCATCTCCCACCGGATGGTGTCGGACGGGAGCCTGACCGGGTTCACGGGCTCCGCCGGCTTCAACGGCATCGTCGTCGCGCTCTTCGGCGGCCTCAACCCGCTCTGGACGATCGTCTCGGCGTACCTCTTCGGCGGCATGATCGTGGGTGGCTCGGCGCTCCAGGTTGCCACGGGCGTGCCCTCGGACCTGGTCACGGCCCTCAGCGGCACGATCGTGGTGCTCGTCGTCTCGCTCGAGTATCTCCGTCGTCGCGCCCGTGCCCAGTCGTTGGCCGTGGCCGGCCCACGGGCAGCCGCTCCGCCGCCGCTCCCGCGCAACGCGCCACCCCTGGCGGCCGGCGGAGGGGGCGACCAATGAACCAGTTCTTCACCGTCGACGTCCTCACCACCACGATCGCGTCCGGCATCGCGCTGGCGACGCCGTTCCTCCTCGCCGCCCTGGGCGAGACCATCGGGCAGCGGAGCGGGGTCATCAACCTCGGCGTCGACGGGATCATGCTCCTGGGCGCGTTCTCCACCTACTACGTCGAGCTGCAGACGGGCAACCTGCTCCTCGCGATCCTGGCCGGAACGGCCACCGGCACGCTCATGGGCGTGATCACCGCGTTCGTCAGCGTGACGCTCAAGGCCGAACAGGGCATCAGCGGGATCGGCGTCTACCTCTTCGGCCTCGGGTTCAGCTCGCTGCTGTTCCAGAAGCTCGTCGGCACGCCGCTCCCGATCTCGACGCTGCCGCCGGTCGGGATCCCGGGGCTCGACTCCATCCCGCTGATCGGCGGCATGTTCTTCAACCAGAGCCTGCTGGTGTACCTGGCCTTCCTCCTGGTTCCTGTCGCGACGTTTGTCCTCAACCGGACGACCTACGGTCTGAAGATCAAGGCAGTCGGCGAGAACCCGGCCGCGGCCGACAGCCTCGGCGTGAGCGTGGCCCTGATCCGCTGGTCGACCGTGCTCATCGGCTGCACGTTCGCCGGTCTCGCCGGCGCCGCCCTTCTCATGTACGGCGGCATCTTCCAGATCAACCTGACCCAGAGCGAGGGGTTCATCGCCGTCGCGCTCGTCTACTTCGGCGCGTGGCGCCCCGTCGGCGTGATGTTCGGATCCCTCCTGTACGGGCTGGTCGGCGTGGTCATCCTGACCTGGAAGTCGCTCGGGATCATCCCCCTGAGTGCGTCCGACCTGGCTGCCACCGCGCCGGCCGTCATCACCGTGCTGGCCCTCCTGTTCCTGGCCCGTCGGTTCCGACAGCCGGCCGTGCTCGGCCGACCATACGAGAGGGAGGGCTGACGCGACCGAGTCCTCGCTCCATCTACGTGCGCGCGCGCCGCGCGGGCACACCACTTTCCACATCGAGGAGACACCTGATGCAACGAAACCGTGACCGAAAGCTCTCGCTCGGCCTGGCCGCCGTCGTGGTGGCCCTGGTCGCCGGCGCCTGCTCTGGCAGCAGCACGCCCGCCCCCACCGTTGCGCCGAGCCCGAGCCCCGCCGCGGCCGCTTCCGTCGCGCCGAGCCCGAGCCCCGCCGCACCGGCCTCCGTCGCCCCGAGCCCGAGCCCCGCCCCGGCCACCCTGAAGGTGGCCCTGGTCGCCCCGAGCGCCGTGAACGACCTTGCCTTCACCCAGTCGATGGTGGAGGCGCTCAACTCCCTCAAGACGAAGTACAACCTGGACATCGCGATCTCCGACAACCAGTTCGTCGTGGCGACCGCGGCGAACGTGATCCAGAACTACGCCTCCCAGGGCTACAACCTGGTCATTGCCCACGGATCCCAGTACGGCTCGATCCTGCAGCAGCTCGCACCCAAGTTCCCCAACGTCTCCTTTGCCTGGGGCACGGCGGGGTCCACCTATAACCTGCCCAACGTGTTCGCCTACCAGGTGAACTCGAACGAGGGAGGCTTCGTCCAGGGCGCCATGGCGGCGCTCCTCAGCACCTCCAAGGTGCTCGGGGTCATCGGACCGATCGCGGTCGGCGACGCCAAGCTCTACGTCGACGGCTTCTGCGCCGGCGCCAAGTCGATCGTCGCGTCGATCACCTGCAACCCGGTCTACACGGGCTCCTTCAGCGATGTCAGCCTGATGTCCGCCGCGGCGACGACGTTCGTGGCCAACAAGGCCGACGTGCTGACCGGCACGGCCCAGGCGGTCGTCGGGGCGATCGGCGTCGCCAAGACCAAGAACCTCCCGTGGTTCGGCACGCAGTGGACCCAGGCGTCCCTTGCGCCGAGCCAGGTGGTCTCCAGCCAGGTCTACAACTGGGCCCCGATCCTCGAGCAGATCTTCGCCACGATCCAGGCCGGCAAGCTCGGCGGCGCCACGTTCACGGCGACGCTCGGCAACGGCGGCGAGCAGATCCAGTTCAATCCCGGCTTCAACCTGCCGGCCAACGTGAAGGCCAAGGCCGACGAGCTGATCAAGGGGATCACCGAGGGCACGATCAACGTCCCGCAGTGATCGCCAGCAGGTAAATCGAGAACCATGACGATGGCGGCTGCCACCCCGGGGGACGCGACCGGCAGGGCCGGCGTCCCGGTCCTGGAGATGCGCAACATCACGAAGCGTTTCCCCGGGGTGGTCGCCAACAACAAGGTCAATTTCGACGTTCGCGCCGGGGAGGTCCACACCCTCTTCGGCGAGAACGGCGCCGGCAAGAGCACGCTCATGCGCGTGGTCTACGGGCTCTACCACCCCGATGAGGGCGAGATCCGGCTCAACGGCCAGCGGGTCTCCATCAGCTCGCCCTCGAGCGCGATCCACCACGGAATCGGGATGATCCACCAGCACTTCATGCTGGTGGACACGCTCACCGTCGCCGAGAACGTGGCCCTCGGCACCCGCTCGACGCGCGGGCCGCTGACCGGCCTCGACACGGTCGCGGCGCGCATCGTCGAGCTTTCCGAGCGCTATGGGCTCAAGGTGGACCCGCAGGCCCTCATCTGGCAGCTCTCGGTCGGCGAGCGGCAGCGCGTCGAGATCATCAAGGCGCTCTATCGCGACGTCGAGCTGCTCATCCTCGACGAGCCCACCGCCGTCCTGACGCCGACGGAAGTCGGGGACCTCTTCACCGTCCTGCGCCAGATGGCGAGCGACGGCCGCGGACTCGTCTTCATCTCGCACAAGGTCCACGAGGTGCTCGACCTGTCCGACCGGATCACCGTCCTGCGCAACGGCCACATCGTCGGGACGCTGGCACGGGCGGAGGCGACCCGGGAGCGGCTCGTCGAGATGATGGTCGGGCACCAGGTCGCCGCCGAGGAGCATCCACCCAGGGGCGTGGTCGGTGCGCCGCGGCTGGTCGTGAAGGATCTCCACGTCATGAGCGACCGGGCGACTGACGCCGTGCGCGGCGTCAGCTTCGAGGTCAGCTCGGGCGAGCTGGTCGGGATCGCGGGAGTCGCCGGCAACGGGCAGCGTGAGCTGGCGGAGGCGATCGCCGGGCTGCGGCCGCCCGTGCGCGGCTCGATCCGGCTGAACGACCGGGAGATGGCGGGCCACGGCCCAGCCGCGATCCGGTCGGCCGGGCTCGGCTACGTTCCCGAGGAACGCATGCGCGACGGCGTGGTCGGCGACTTCAGCGTCGCCGAGAACCTCCTGCTGGTCGACTATGGCAGCAGCGCCTACAGCCAGCTTGGATTCCTGCGCCGGGGGGCGATCCGCCGGCATTGCCAGGAGCTGGTCGCCGACTTCAACGTGAAGACCCCGAACCTGGAGACGCCGGCCCGAAGCCTCTCCGGCGGCAACATCCAGAAGCTGATCATGGCGCGGGAGCTGTCGGCCCAGCCGCAGGTCCTGCTCGTCGCCCAGCCCACCCGCGGGATCGACGTGTCCGCGTCCCTGTACATCCACCAGCGCCTGGTGGCGCAACGCGACAGCGGAACGGCCACGATCATCATCTCCGAGGACCTCGACGAGGTCATGACGATCTCCGATCGCATCCTCGTGATGTACGAAGGGACGATCATCGGCTCGGCCGACCCGCGAACGGCAACGCGCGAGGAGATCGGGATGCTGATGGCGGGGGTTCGCCCGTCCGCCGGGCAGCCCGCCGCCGCCGCACCGCCCACCTCGGCCGCGAACCCCCCCTCGACGGCGCAACCTCCCGCCCCGCAACCGCCCGCGGCGCCACCCGGCGGCGGGGCCTGAGCTCCGGAGCCTGACGCCAGGAAAGGGCCCGACCGTGCGGTCGGGCCCTTCGCATGTTCCCTGGCGCCGCGGGGGCGCCGCAGGGTGATCAGAGCGCGGCGAGGACTCCCGTCCGGGCGTTGAACTCCTCGATCAGGCGATCCCAATCCGTCACGATCGTGCGCATGTCGGTCCAGAACTTCTGGTCCTTGCGGGCCCGGAACTCCTCGATCGGAACGTCCTGCTGCTCCACCCAGGTGAAGTAGCCGAGGTTGAAGATCCGCTCGCGGTCCTCCCGGCTGAGCTCGAGCAGGTGGTCGGTCGTCGCCCCGCGCAGGTGCTCGCCGAAGACCTCACCCGCCGCGACGTCGTCGAAGCCGCCGCCGAAGTCCCGGGCCAGCGCCAGGGCCTTCTCGCTGCCGTACATCGCCGCGCCGTCGGTCGCCACGGTCACGATCACGTCATCGGGCCCCATCTCGTAGTACTTCGCGGTCTTGATGGCCGCGAGCACGTTGGCGATGCTCGAGAGGCCGAACGACGCCAGGTGGTCGATCGTCTCCTGCGGGACGCCCTTCCGCCGGGCGAGGTAGGCGCGGCCGACCTCGGTGTTGAAGAGGACGCCCAGCTGGTCGGTCGCCCGGTCGGAGACCGCCAGCGCGACGTCCGTTGCCATCACGTTGTGGATGAGCGGGATGTGCTTGTCGCCGATGCCCTGGATGTTGTGCTCGCCGAACCCGTTGCTGAGCAATGTCGGGCACTCCAGCGCCTCGACCGCGACGGTCAGGGAGCCGGTCTTCTCCTTCAGGTAGTCGCCGGCGCCGATGGTGCCGGCCGATCCGGTCGCGGACGTAAAGGCCCGCAGGCGAAGCCCGGGCTCCTTCGCCTGCATCGCCTCGAACACGTGCAGGAGCGCGGACCCTGTCGCGAAGTAGTGGGCGATGTGGTTCCCGACCTCGGAGAACTGGTTGAAGATCACGTTCTGCGGGTCGAGCGAGAGCTCATCGCACTTGTCGTAGATCTCCTTGACGTTGCTTTCGGTGCCCGGGGTCTTGATGATGTCGGACGGGTCCACGACCCAGTTGCCCAGCCAGTCGAAGCGCTCCTGGCTCATCCCCTCGGGGAGGACGGCGACGCCCCGGCAGCCCATGATCCGCGAGATCGCGACGCCGCCGCGGCAGTAGTTGCCCGTGGAGGGCCAGATCGCGCGGTGGCGGGTCGGGTCGAACTGCCCGGTGATGACCCGCGGCGCGAGGCAGCCGTAGGCCGCCAGCACCTTGTGGGCGTTGATCATCGGGAACCGGTCGCCGAACGCGACCACGATCCTGGCATCGACGCCGGTGAGCGACTTCGGGAGCACGACGTGCTCGGGGACGGGCACCAGGCCGCGGCGCGTGCTGTCGTTGTACCAGTTGACCCGGAACAGGTTCAGCGGGTGCGCGTCGTCGGGGCCCACGCTCCTCAGCGCCGCCCGGACGTTCGCCGGGATCAGCGACGCATCCGCGAGCTGGGCGAACGTCGGCAGCCCGATGCGGGCCTCCCGGAACCGCGCCACCGTGTTCTCATACACCGTTGCATCCACGAGCTCCCGCTCGAGTCCAAGTCGTCGCATTTGCGCACTCCGCTCTGTCAGATCAGCTACCGAAGACCGTGCTCATGGAAAGGCGTGAGATCGTCAGCCGGCAGACCCACCTGCCCCGCGGGACTCCGCCGCGTCGAGCGCCTCGCGGACCCGCCGCAGGCGCGACCCGCGCTCGCGCACGAAGCGCTCGATCCCGGCGAGCAGGAACGGAGGCGTCAGGTGCGCCTCGTCCATCACCTCGTCGATCGAGCCGCCGGTCCGCCAGCGGTTGTCCCAGTCGGACGCCATCGAGTACTCCAGCGCGAGCGGGCCGTCGACCCAGTCGCGCATCTGTCGGGCCGCCCGGTTGGTGATCGCCATCCCGTCGATCCGGTCGGCCGGCGTCACGGTCCGGGAGCGGTAGTCGTCCGGCTGCAGCCGGAAAAGCTGCGGGCTGATGGCCGCCACGACCTTCACGTTGAGGCCCTCCCGGTCGAGCTCGGGCAGGAGCTTCACCAGGTTGGCCGTGCTCGTCGTGCCCTGCACGAACACCGTCCCCATGGCGGGCTTCCCGGGCCGGAAGTCGCGCAGCACGTACGCGCCGCGGGCGGCCTCGAAGTGGGAAGGCATCCCCAGCGCCTGGCGGTCGGGCAGCTCGATCGGGGGGCGCGTCAGGTGCAGGGCGACGATCGGCGCCGCCTGCGCCAGCGCGGCTCCCAGCACGACCGGCACCTCGTTGTACTCCCACGGGTGCAGGTCGATCACCAGGCCATCCGGGAAGAGCTGCGTCACGCCGGTCTCGAAGATCCCGAAGTGGGTGCGCGAGTCCTCCGCGGTCTCGGGGCCCGAGTGCCCGGCCACCCAGAGCAGCTTGCCCACCTTGAGCTCGGTGTCCTGGGCGAGCTGGCTGAAGAGCCGCATCGCGCCGTACTTGAGGTAGCTGAAGGAACCGTAGGTCGAGCAGGCGCCCCAGAAGCCGTTGAAGTCGGCCATCGGGTCGTCCGCCAGGTTGACCGTGGCCAGGCCGGCCAGCATGCCGGCGTTGGTGAACTCGGTGATCTCCGTCGGCAGGAGCGCGCCCCGTGGATTGGTGTCGCGCTCGTACCAGCCCCAGCCCTTCTGGTCCCCGAAATCCTTGCCGAACCCGGCCAGGTTGGTCGACTCGGCGAGGTCGGCGGACGCGGCGATGAAGAGCGGACGGCCGTACTCGGCC
>JARLHH010000129.1 GCA_031292335.1 Candidatus Limnocylindrales bacterium
GCAGGCGGCCACGCGGCACGTGAAGCGAGAGGCGAGCGGTGTCTGACGAGCGCGTCCTCGTCACCGGCGGGACGGGCTGCATCGGTTCCTGGGTCGTCAGGAACCTGGTGCGCGAGGAGGTGACCGTCGTCGCCCTGACGGCAGCGCGGCGGTTCGCGCGCCTGAAGCTGATCCTCACGGACGCGGAGTTCGGCAGGATCAACTTCGTGACCGCCGACATCTCGGACATGGCGACGATCGAAGCGGCGGCGCGACGGCACGGGATCAACCGGATCATCCACCTTGCGGGCATGCAGCTCCCCTTCTGCGCCGCTGACCCGATCCGGGGTGCCCAGGTCAACGTCGGCGGGACCGTCACGATCTTCGAGCTGGCCAAGCGACTGGGCGTGGAGCGGGTCGTCTACGCGAGCAGCGCCGCCGTCTACGGGCCCAGGACCCACTACCAGGAGGCGACGCTCGGCCCGGGCGCGGCGTTCTTCCCCACGTCCCACTACGGCGTCTACAAGGTCGCCAACGAGCAGAGCGCCAGGATCTTCTGGCAGACCGACGGGATCGCGAGCATCGGGCTCCGGCCGCACTCGGTGTACGGCCCGGGTCGTGATCAGGGCATGACGTCGAAGCCGACGCTGGCCATGATCGCGGCTGCCGCCGGGCGTCCCTACCACATCCCGTTCAACGGCAGGTACCAGTTCCAGTTCGCCGATGACGCGGCCCGGGCGTTCCTCCGGGCGGCCCGCGCCCCGCTCCAGGGCGCGACGGTCTTCGACATCGGCGGCAGCACCGTCGGCGTCGACGCGATCGTGACCTGCATCGAGGCGCACGCGCCCGAAGCTCGGGGCCGGATCACGTTCGGCGATCAGCCGCTGCTGCTCCCGGAGGCGTTCGACAGCCGTCCGATCCTCGAGTCGCTGGGGTCCGCCGCGGAGACGCCGCTCGACGAGGGCGTCCTCCGGACGCTGGACTGCTACCGGGCCGCGCTGCGCGAGGGCACGCTCGATGCGGCGTACCTGGATCGCGTGCTGGCGTGAGAGCCGATGAGCGCCGGCGCGGCTGAGATGGACCTGGCGGCTGCGCTGCGCGACGCGGGCGTCGTTCCGGTTGTCACGCTGACGCGGCCGGAGCAGGCGGTACCCGTCGCCGAGGCACTCCTGGCGGGCGGGCTCGCCTGTGTCGAGATCACCTTCCGCTCCGATGCCGCCCCGGCCGCGATCGAGGCGATCCGCGCCCGGGTGCCGAGCCTCCTCGTCGGTGCCGGCACCATTCTCACGGTGGCGCAGGCCGACACGGCGATGGCGGCGGGTGCGTCGTTCCTCGTCGCACCGGGGTTCAACCCGGCCGTCGTCGATCACGTCCTGGACCGGGGCATCCCGATGCTGCCCGGCGTGTGCACGCCGAGCGAGATCGAGCAGGCGCTCGCGCGCGGACTGGAGCTCGTGAAGTTCTTCCCCGCTGCCGCGATGGGGGGTGTCGCCTTCCTCCGCGCGCTCGCCGGCCCGTATCCGATGCTGCGCTACGTGCCGACCGGCGGGATCACGCCCGAGAACGCGGTCGAGTACCTGGCCCTTCGCTCGGTGGTCGCGGTGGGCGGCACCTGGCTCACGACGCAGGACGTGGTTGCCGCGGGCGAGTGGGCCACGATCACGGGCCTGGCGGCGGACGCTGCCGCGATGGTGCGCCGGGCGCGAGACGGCGCCGCTCCACGACCGCGAGACGTGAGGCAGCCGGGATGACCCTCCCCCCGATCAAGCTCCCCGATTCCGCGCGCTGGGACCTCGTGTCGCTCGGCGAGGTGATGCTCCGGCTCGACCCTGGCGAGGAGCGCATCCACACGGCGCGTTCGTTCCGGGTGTGGGAGGGCGGCGGCGAGTACAACGTCGCGCGCGCGCTCCGGCGCTGCTTCGGCCTGCGGACGACGATCGTCACCGCGCTCGCCGACAACCAGGTCGGCCGGCTCGTCGAGGACCTGATGCTCCAGGGTGGAGTCGATCTCTCGCACGTCCGCTGGGCCGCCCATGACGGCGTTGGGCGGACGGTCCGGAACGGCCTCAACTTCACCGAGCGCGGCTTCGGCGTGCGGGCCCCGGTCGGCGTCTCCGACCGGGGGCACACCGCGGCGAGCCAGATGCGGCCGGGTGACGTGGACTGGGATGCGCTGTTCGGGGAAGAAGGCGCCCGCTGGTTCCACACCGGCGGCATCTTCGCCGCGCTGTCCACCTCGTCCGCGGAGGTCGCGGCCGAGGCGATGGCCGCCGCGCGCCGCCACGGGACGATCGTGAGCTACGACCTCAACTACCGCCCCAGCCTCTGGAAGGAGATCGGCGGCCAGGCCCGGGCCCGCGAGGTGAACCGGGCGCTCGCGCCGCTCGTCGACGTCATGCTCGGCAACGAGGAGGACTTCACGGCGGCTCTCGGATTCGAGGTGGCAGGGCTCGACGAGAACCTCTCGGCGCTCGACCCGGCCAGCTTCGGGCGGATGATGGCAACGGTGACCGCGGCGTATCCGAACCTCGCCGTGGTCGCCACGACGCTCCGCGTGGTGACCACGGCGAGTCGCAACGACTGGGGAGGCGTCTGCTTCGCCGACGGCGAGATCCACGTCGCGACACTCCGGGAGGGTCTCGAGATCCTCGATCGAGTCGGGGGCGGCGATTCGTTCGCATCGGGCCTGATCTACGGGCTGCTGGCCGGCTTCCCACCCCGGCGGGCGCTGGACTACGGGGCGGCCCACGGGGCGCTCGCGATGACGACGCCGGGCGACACGTCCAGCGCGACGCTCGCCGAGGTCGAAGCCGTCGTCGCCGGGACGTCGGCACGGGTCACCCGGTAGCGATCGGAGAGCACGCGTGGGATTCACGATTCGCGAGGCAGTCCCGGACGACTGGCAGGAGTGCGGGCGCATCTGCTACGAGGCGTTCGCGACCGTCGCGGCGCGCCACGGGTTCCCGCCGGACTTCCCGACGGTCGCGGCAGCGGCGGAGCCGATCCGGTACCTGATCGACCATCCGAGGATCTACGGCGTGGTCGCGGAGTGCGACGGCTGGATCCTGGGCAGCAACTTCCTCGACGAGCGATCCACCATCGCGGGGCTCGGGCCGATCAGCGTCGATCCCGCCGCGCAGGACCGGGGGGTGGGCCGCGCGCTCATGACCGCGGTGCTCGACCGGGCCGTCGAACGACGCACCCCGGGCGTCCGGTTGATCCAGATCGCCTACCACAACCGGTCGCTCAGCCTGTACGCGAAGCTCGGCTTCGACATTCGCGGGTCGTTTGCCGCGATGTACGGCGAGCCTCTCGGGATCACGATGCCGGGATACGCCGTCCGCACGGCCACGAGTGACGACGAAGCGACGTGCAACGCGCTGTGCATCCGGGTGCACGGCCACGATCGAGCCGGAGAGGTGCGCGAGGCGATCGCGGACGGCAAGGCGAACGTCGTGGAGCGCCTCGGGCGGATCACCGGCTACACGACCGGCATCACCTACTTCACCCACTCGGTCGCGGAGACGACCGACGATCTCGAGGCGCTCATCGGCGCAGCGGCCGATTTCGGCACGCCGGGCTATCTCGTTCCCCTGGCCAACACGCAGCTCTTCCGCTGGAGCCTGGCCCACGACCTGCGCGTCTTCTTCGTCGTGAACATGATGACGCTGGGCATCTACCAGGAGCCCGCCGGCGCCTTCATGCCCTCCGTGGGCTACTGAACGCTTTCGCGGTCTCGGGTGTCTCGAGGCGCGCTGGGAGACCGCTGACCCGTCAACCCTTGTCGAGCGCTCGGGCAAGCCGCCGGGCATGGTCCCGATAGGCTTCCTCGAAGAGCGCCCGCGACCGCTCGGCCCCCACAACCGTGGAGCGGCTGAGCACCGGGGGCATGGCTCCCCGCGCGACGAGCAGCTCGGCGGTGCGCACCTTGATCGAGTTCACGATGGCCACGGCGGTGACCGTCGAGCCCGGCCCGACCGGGGTGTCAAGACCTTCGACGAGGCAGAGCGCGTCGGCGTGGGGCGTGCAGAGGTCGATCACGAGATCGGCGACCTCCATCAGGCGTGCGCCTGCCGCCGGCTCGGGCTCGACCGCCATGGACTGGCTGACCGACGTCACGGCAATGACGCGCATCCCGCGTGCTCGCGCGCCACGAGCCATCTCCACCGGGACGGCGGTCACGCCGCTCGCCGAGAAGATCATCATCACGTCCTGCGGCCCGAACGTGAAGTTGCCGAGGATCACCTCGGCGAGGCCGGGTGTCCGCTCGATGAACATCGCCTGGCGCTGTCCGTTGGCTCCGACGACCTGGGTGTGGAACGTCATCGACAGCTCGACGATCGGGTGGAACCCCGGGTACGAGCCGTAGCGCGGGAACATCTCCTCGACCGGCATGCGGGAATGCCCGGTGCCGAAGAGGTGCACGAGGCCATCCGCCGCGATCGCCTCCGCGCACCATTGGCTGGCGGTCTCGATCGCGTCCGCCTGGGTCTCGGCAAGCCGCTCGAGGAGGCCGATCGCGGCGGTCACCCAGGGCAGCGGGCGCGCCGTCATGCGACCGGCTCCGGGACGTTCGCCCGCCCCGGGCGGCTCCGCCCCGCGTGCCCCGGCCGGGGCTGATGGATTGCGCACATCGGCATCGCGACTCCCTGGCGGCGGACGACGCTGGGCACCATCCGAGAACCTCGGGCTCCCCCGCTTCGCCGCTCCGCACACCGCCAGCGATTGTATCGACCGCCGACCCATAGAATGACCGGGACGCCGAGGTCCGAACCTCGGCCCGCGGAGGAGCGGCGCGTGCGCGAACCCCACGTCGTGACCGTCACCGGGACGCTGCCGGCTGCCGCCCTCGGGGTCGTCGATGCGCACGACCACCTGTTCGTCGCGTCCCCTGCGCTCCCCGGCGGTGAGATCGGGGACGCTGACAAGGTCGCCGCCGAGATGCGCGAGGCCAAGGCGTCCGGCATCGGCGCCATCGTCGAGATGACGCCCATCGGCCTCGGCCGGCGACCCGACCTGATGCGCCGCGTGTCGCAGGAGACCGGCCTGCCCGTCATCGCCGCGACCGGCTACCACCGGGACGCCCACTACCCGGCCGGCCACTGGGTGCACACGGCGCCGATCGAGATCCTCGCGGATCGCGTCATCGCGGACCTGACGATCGGGATGCACCCGGCGGACTGGGAGGGCGAGGCCGGGCTAACTCCCGACCCCGCCCGTGCCGGCGCGATCAAGGCCGGCGCGTCCTACCAGCGGATCAGCAGGGGCGAGCACCGCCGGCTCGAGGCAGCCGCGGCCGGCAGTCGCGCGGCGGGTGTGGCGATTCTCGTCCACACCGAGATCGGGACGTGCGGTCACGAGATCGTGGATGTGCTCGAGGCGGCAGGCGCGCCGGTCGATCGGATCCTGCTCGCCCACATGGATCGCAATCCCGACCTGGAGCTCCACGCGGAGATCGCCGCGCGGGGCGTCACGCTCGAGTACGACACGATCGGGCGGATCAAGTACCGGCCGGACAGCCAGCTCCTCGACCTGATCGAGGGTCTGCTCGCCGCCGGCCACGGCGACCGGGTCGTGCTGGGCCTCGATCTCGGGACCCGCGACTACTACCGGGCCTACGACGGCGGGCCGGGGATGCGCTCCCTCATGACGACGTTCGTGCCACGGCTGCGCCGGCGGATCGGCGAGGCGGCCACGGACGCGATCCTGATCGCGAACCCAGCCCGCGCCTTCGCGGTCGCGAACCCGGCGCCGCCACCGTGAGCAACGAGGATCGTTACGACGTGATCGTCGTGGGGTCCGGCTCGGCCGGGTCTGCTGCGGCGATCAGCGCGGCACGCATGGGCGCCCGGACGCTCCTCGTGGACCGGATGGCGTTCATGGGCGGGACCTCGACCGCGGTCCTCGACACCTTCTACGCGTTCTGGACTCCCGGCGAGACGCCCCGGCGCGTCGTCGGGGGGCTCGGCTGGGAGGTCGCCCAGCGGCTCACCAGCGACGGCGTCGCCTTCGAACGCCCGAACACCTACGGGGCGGGAACCGGCGTGACCTACGACCCGGAAACACTCAAGGTCCTCTGGGAACAGCTGGCGACCGACGCTGGCGTGGACCTGCTGCTCCACACCTGGGCGACCGGGGTACGCGTGCACGACGGCCGCGTCGATGCGATCCGGACCTGGAACAAGGGCGGCGAGCGCTGGCACGCCGCCGGCGCCGTCGTGGACGCATCGGGCGACGCGGACGTCTCCGCGATGGCGGGCGCCGCCTACGACGATGCACGCACCACGCCCACCACGCAGTCGCTCTCCACGCTCTTTACGGTCGCGAACGTGGACGTGGCGCGCGCTGCCGGCGTCCCGAAGGCGCATCTCTGGGCGCTCATGCGGGACGCGGTCGCGTCGGGCGAGTACCGGCTCCCTCGCGTCGAGGGCTCGTGGCACCGGACGCCACACCTGGGAATCGTGATGGTCCACATGACGCGGATCCCGCATGTCGATGCGACGGACCCCGTCGCCCTGACGCGGGCGGAGATGGAGGGCCGCCGGCAGGTGCGCGAGTACCACCGCTTCCTGCGCGATCGGGTGCCGGGATTCGAGGAGGCGGTGGTCGTGTCCACGTCGCCCGCGATCGGGGTCCGCGAAAGCCGGCGGGTCCACGGCGACTACCGGCTCACCCGCGAGGACGTCCTGGCGGCGCGGCGCTTCCCCGACGAGATCGCGCTGTGCGGCGCGCCGATCGAGGATCACGGCCCCGGAGGAGACACGACGTGGCGCTACATCGGCGAGGGCGGCGTGTACGGGATCCCGTACCGCTGCCTGCTGCCGGAGGGCCTCGACGGGCTCCTTGTCGCCGGGCGCTGCTTCTCGGCCACGCACGACGCGCACGCGAGCGCGCGCTCGATGGCCACCTGCATGGCGATGGGCCAGGCGGCCGGGACGGCGGCGGCGCTGACCGCGGCCGCCGGGAGCGCACCGCGGGCCCTGCC
>JARLHH010000130.1 GCA_031292335.1 Candidatus Limnocylindrales bacterium
GCAGCGCGTAGACCCGGCCCTGCCGGTGCTCGAGATCCTCGAGGTCCGTCGTCGTCGCGACGTCATAGGCGGCGAGCTCGACCAGATCACCCGTGGGTAGGTAGCGGCGGCCGGGGTCGCCCACCAGGACCTCGATTCCGCGACTGCGAGCCCGCCGCAGCCAGGGCAGGACGCGGTCCGCGAGCCGCCCCTCGTACCAGGTGTCGCCGGCCAGGATCACGTCGGCCTCGGGCGCGTCATCGTCCAGCACGTCACGGCGGAGTACGTCGACGCGGCACCCGTTGGCGCGCGCGTTGAGCTGGATCGCGGCTGCCGCGAACGGATCGACGTCGGCGCCCGTGGCCTTGGCGGCGCCGGCGCGCAGGGCGGCGATGGCGCACAGCCCGGAGCCGGATGCCAGGTCGAACACCCGCCGGCCGGCCACGGTCCCGGGATGCTCGCGAAGGTGCCGCGCAATCGCGAGCCCTCCGGCCCACGCGACGGCCCAGTAGGGCAGGTCCGCGTCGTCGTCGGCGGTCTCGACCTGGACCGCGCGCCAGAGCGGCAGCACGTCGTCGGCGAGGTGGAGGCGAATCTCCTCGAGCCCCGGGACCGGGCGCAGGCGAGTGTGGCGCAGGACGAAGGCGCGATGCGAGATGGCCATCCCTCGGACTGTACGCCCCACCGGCGCTCTGCCTGGCGCGACCGCCGGCTGCCCGGGTCCCCGCGGACCTAGCCGAGCAGGAGGCGAAGGCCCACGAACGTGCCCAGCACGATGATCGCAAGGCGAAGGACGCCCGCGGGAAGGCGGCGTCCGACGATCGCGCCGATCTGCCCACCGACGATCGCCCCGATCGCGAGGAGGATGGCGGCGGGCCACGCGACCGGCGCGACGGCGATGAACAGGATGGCCGCCACGCCGTTGATCAGCATCGCCAGGACGTTCTTCAGGGCGTTCAGGCGCTGGAGGTGCTCGGGCAGGAAGGTCGACAGCAGGGCCATCATGATCACGCCCTGGGCTGCCCCGAAGTAGCCGCCGTAGATGCCGGTCAGGTAGATCGTGACGAAGAGCGGCAGCGTGTGCTCGTGGCCTTCGGCCCGCCGCTCGCCCATCGCGCGCGACAGGCGCGGCTGGATCGCCATCAGGACCACCGCGCCGAGGATGAGGATCGGCACGATCCGCTCGAACGCGGCAGCCGGCAGGGCGAGCAGGAGCAGGCCGCCGGTCAGGCCGCCGGCGATCGCGGCGATCCCCAGGCGAATCGCCCGGCCGCGCTGGCCGGCCAGCTCGCGGCGGTACCCGATCGCTCCGCTGAGCGAGCCGGGAACCAGCCCGACCGTGTTGGACACGTTCGCGACGACCGGCGCGTAACCGAAGGCGAGCAGGGTCGGGAAGGTGATCAACGAGCCGGACCCGACGATCGTATTGATGGTGCCTGCCGCCAGGCCGGCGGCAAGGATCGCGATGGCCTCGAACGGGCTCACGGTGCGGCGGTCCCGGCGCTGCGCGCCGACGTGTCCCGGGGTGTGCTCACGAGGGCAGTTTGAGGCCTCGCCTGTTCACGCGTGCTTGGCACCGCCGACGCGGCGTCGAAGCGCACCTCTCGCCGATACGACGGCGCCGGCGCCCGCGCGAGAAGAGGGGGTTGGTGGAGATGGGGGAGAGTCGAACTCCCCGTCCGAAACCCGTGACCCGGACCCACTACGAGCGTGTCCGATGCTTGATCTCGACCGACCCACCCCCATCGGCAGGGGCGCTGATCGGTCCAGCTGCGTGTCCCTAGATCGGGCTTCGCTCCCGGCTACGCGGCGCTTGCCGGGGCTGCATCCCCGCTGAGTGACGCTTCCACGGCCCACGGGGAGGAGGCCGCTTCCACGCTCACCTTACCGCCTAAGCGGCGAGGGCGAGAGCAGGCTGCTTGTTGGCAGTTACTTCGTTTTGCCGCCTTTTAACGAGGCCAGAGCGGCATCCTCGGCTCGCGTTTCCGGGCTGCGGGGCCCCGTCGAGACCACGCATCCCCACCGATCGAACCGGCGCACGGCCAGCTCGCGCCGGCCACGGCCGGCTCGGCCATTGTACGCCCCGCCCCGGGCGAGGCCGGACACCGTTTCCGGCGCCTACCCGCGCCCGCGAGCGGTATCCGCCATCTGGCGGTCGAGGTCGCGCCGCGCGTCCCGCTCGGCGATGTCCCGGCGCCGGTCGTGGAGCTGCTTGCCGCGTCCGAGCCCGATCTCCAGCTTGGCGTGCCCGCGCCCGTCGATGAACAGCCGGAGGGGCACGATCGTGAGGCCCTTCGACTTCGTCTTGCCCAGCAGCTCGTCGATCTCGTCGCGGTGGAGGAGCAGCTTCCGCGATCGCTTTGCCTCGTGGTTGAGGCGGTTGCCGCCGGCGAACGGGGCGATGTGCGCGCCGACCAGCCAGGCCTCGCCGCGCTCGATCCGCGCATAGGCCTCCTGGAGGCTCACGTGGCCCGCCCGGATCGACTTGATCTCCGTGCCGGTCAGGACGAGGCCTGCCTCGAAGGTGTCCTCGATCGTGAACTCGTGGCGGGCCTTGCGATTGAGGGCGATCGTCGATTCGCCCATGGGTTCCAGCTCCTCGTGGTGATGGTCCGTGCGACCGGGCGGGTGCGCGTGGCGGACGCACGAAGGCCGGCTCCGCTGCCGGAACCGGCCCTCGAACGCGTTTCGAGTTGCCCACCCGCTGGGGCGTCCGTCAGGCGGATGCTCCCTGCGAGGTGGTGCAACGACGCGGACTACTGTCTGTCACTGCACATCACCTCCTTTCGGTTGGCGAAACCGTACAGGACGTCCCCGGATCTGGCAAGAGGGTGTGCTCGTGGTACCTCCGTTCCACATCGATCCCCACCGAGGCCAGGTGTACGGCGGGGACTCCGATTGCGTGCATCGGCCACGTCGGCCACTCCCGGCCGTGGATGTCGCTCGCGTGCAGCGTCTCTTCCGATTGACGCTGGCCCGTATCGTCGCATCAGCCGGCCCCCCGTTCGAGCGCGTCCTGCGATCTACGTCGGCCACTTCGTCAGGCGGCGCGCTGCCACGCCACCAGGGCAGTCGGCGCCCCCAGGGCCTTGAGGGCGGCATCGACGTAGGGGTCGCCCGTGGGCGTGGTCGGCGGGCCACCGGCCGCGACCAGGATGTCCGGCGTCAGGCCCTTCATGTGGATCCAGCGCCTGGCGGGGGTGAGCCACTTCGCGATGGTCAGCCGGAAGCCGCCCGAGTCGTTGGTCAGGTCCACCCACTGCTGGATCGTGCCCTTGCCGAAGGTCGTCTGGCCGACCAGGGTGCCGCGCTTCGTGTCCTGCAGGGCTCCGGCCACGATCTCGCTGGCCGATGCGCTCCCCTTGTTGACCAGCACCATGACCCGGATGCCGGGGTCCGTGGCAATGCCGCCGGGCGCGGCAGCCGTCTCGATCTGCGTCCCGTCGGCGCTCTGCTCCCAGAAGATCGGCCCGCTGCTGATGAACTGGCTGGCGATGGTCCGGGCGGCCGTGACATAGCCACCCGGGTTGTCGCGCAGGTCCACGATCACGGAACGCTCGCCCTTGGCGAGGCCTGCCTGGAGCGCGGCGATGAAGTCCGTGGCAGCGCTGTCCGAGAAGGTGGTGACCTGGATGTAGCGGACCGTGTCGTTCTCCAGGTCGCGCGCCTCGACCTGGGGCTGCGAGATGGCGGCCCGGACGATTCGAAGGTCGAATGGCGGCTGGCCGGCTCGCGCGACGGTGAGCGTCACGGGCGTCCCCTTCGGGCCGCGAACCTTGGCGATCGCCTGGTCGAGCGTGAGGCCGTCCACGGCCGACCCGTCGATCGCGGTGATCGCATCGTCCGCCCTGAGGCCGGCGGCCTGGGCGGGCGATGCGGCGATCGTGGACGCCACCGTCATCCGGCAGGCGGGACCCAGCGGGGCGCACGTCCCTCCGGCGGCGGCCGACGATCGAGCCGTCACGACCGCGCCGATCCCCTCGAACTGGCCCGCCAGGGAGTCGCGCGCGCTCTGGAGGGCGGCCGGGCTCATGTAGGCCGAGTACGGGTCGCCGAGGGCCTTGATCATCCCGTCGATGGCACCTTCGACGATCGTCTTCTGGTCCACCGGGCCGACGTAGCTCCGGGTGATCGAGTCCCAGGTATCCCAGAACGGCGCGAACAGGGCCGCTTCGGAAGCCGGCGTTCCCGGCGTGGTGGCAGTCCGCGTGCCGAGCATGTAGCCGGACAGGAAGAGCGCCGCCCCGGCAAGGACGGCGACGGCCGCGAGAGCGAGCGGCAGCGCGCCGATTCCCCGGCGAGCCGGAGGGCTGGGCGGACCGGGCACGGCGGCAGGCTCGGCGGGCACGGCGGCAGGCTCGGTCGGCACGTCGGCGGGCTCGGTCGGCACGTCGGCGGGCTGTGCGGGCACGGCGTCGGTCGGGGGGTCGGGTGAATCGAGTTCAGGGCCGCGTGCAGTCATCGACGTGCTCTCGTGCTCGGGATCGGCGCAGCCCGGGATCCGGGACGCCGGGCCGACAGCGTACACCGGGGGATCGGGAGGGGCGTCCGGGCAGTCCGGGTGACCCGGCCTACTTGGTCAGGTAGCTCCGCACCGAGAGCCACGACCCCAGGACGCCCACCCCGAACCCCGTCCCGACCACGAGCAGCGCCATGTCGGCCTGGAGCGAGCCGAGCTCGATCGGGAGGACCCGGAAGAAGCCGTACATGAAGTCGGACACCGGCCCCGAGACGAGCGCAATGATGCCGAGCGCGAGCGCCGCCCCCAGGAGTCCGACAAACGCACCCTCGAAGATGAACGGCCAGCGGATGAACGCGTCCGATGCGCCGACCAGTCGCATGATCTCGATCTCCTCGCGGCGGGCCACGACCGCGAGCCGGATCGTGTTGACGATGATGAAGAGGACGACGAAGCCGACCAGCACCAGGAGCACGATGCCGCCCGTCCGCAGGACACCCGTCACGGTCGTCAGCTCGGACACCAGCTGCTGCACCTGGACCACGTCGTCCACCACGCGGCTGTGGTCCTGGAGCAGCTGCACCACCGGGTCGTAGTCCCGCGGATCCACGAGCTTGACCTCGAGGCTGGCCGGCAGCGGGTTGCGGTCCAGGTAGCCGGTCAGGTCGACCTGGCCCCGCTCGCGCAACCGCTCTCGGAACTGGGCCAGGGCCTCGTCCTTGGAGACGAAGTCGACGCTGCGGACCGTCGGCAGGGCCGCGACGTCCGCTTCCAGGGCCACCGCCTGCACCGTGAGGGCGCCCTCGGCCCCGGGGACGTCGTGGAGGTCGGCCACGATCTCCACCTTCTGCTCGACGTACGAAACGCCCGCCGCGAGGCCCGCCTGGACGAGCCAGAACCCGGCCAGCAGGAGGAGCATCAGGAGCATCGTCGCGGTGGCGGCGATGGTCATCAGGCCGTTGCGGCGCAGGCCCTGCAGGCCGTGAGTGACGCTGAACGCGACGAAACGGAAGAAGCCGAACACGGTCAGTCGTCGCGGTGGTAGCCACCGACCTCGTCGCGGACGACACGCCCCTCCTCGAGCGCGACGACGCGGCGGCGGAGGGCAGTCACCACGGACGCGTTGTGGGTCGCCATCAGGATCGTGACACCCAGCTCGTTGATCCGGAGCAGGAGCTGGATGATCTCCCAGCTGATCAGCGGGTCCAGGTTTCCGGTGGGCTCGTCGGCGATGATCAGGCGCGGCTCGTGGACGAGCGCGCGGGCAATCGCGGTCCGCTGCTGCTCACCGCCGGAGAGCGTGGTCGGCAGCTGGTCCGCCTGCGCCCCGAGCCCGACGACCGCGAGCGCTCGCTCGACGGCAGGCCGGATCTGCCGGCGCGGCGTTCCGGTCACCTCGAGCGCGAACGCGACGTTCTCGCGGACCGTGCGAGTCGGCAGGAGCTTGTAGTCCTGGAAGACGATCCCGATCTTGCGACGCAGCTCGGGGACCTTCCGCCGCGGCACGCGGGCGAGGTTCCGCCCGTCGAGGATCACCTCGCCGGACGTCGGTCGCTCGTCCCGGATCAGGAGCTTGAGGAGGGTCGTCTTGCCGGCGCCCGACGGCCCAACGAGGAAGACGAACTCCCCCTCTCCGAGGGTCAGGTCGACGTCGTCGAGGGCCGCCTTGCCGTTCGGGTAGACCTTGCGCACACCGCGCAGCGACACGACCGGCCGGGCCTCCGCAGGTGCGCCTGGGGGCGCGTCATCCGGCAACGGGTCGGGCGCGGCGGCTGGCCGGAGGATGGTGGGGGTCGTCACGTCCGGTCGAGGCTACCACCGGTCCACCGATCCGTCCGGTCCGCTCTGGGGCGGTCCGCCAGCCGCGCGCTCGCGACAGGCCGGCCGCCGGCGGTCCGGGCCGCTAGAGGACGGCGAGCGTGATCGGCACGTAGCGCTCGAAGTCGGCGAAGGGGCGGTCCCAGCAGACGAGCGCCGGGAAGTCCTCGAGCAGCAGCCCCGCCTCGAGGAGCGCCGCAAGGGCGCCGCTCGCCGACCCCGGGATCCAGGCGGAGAACGCGCCGGCGGGCCGGACGGACCCGAGGAGGTGGCCCGTCACCGGGCCCATCAGCCCGGGATCTTCGACCGCGATCGGGCCGAGCCGGCCGACCTCGGAGGTGTACCCGTAGCCGACCACGCGCCCGTCGCCGGCCTCGTAGAGATAGCCCAGCCGGCCCTGGGCGGCCAGGTAGTCATGGTCCTGGGGGTGCGCGTACCCGAGCGTGGCCCGGTCCAGGCGCTCCAGCGACGCGGCCAGCCGCAGCGGGCCAGGGCCGTCGCTTGGCCCGGCGCGCAGGAGCTCGAACGGGACAGCCCGGATCGAACCGGGCAGGCCGGCCACGGCGCCACGCGGCCGGCCGACAAGCTCGAGCACCGGCAGCCGCGGCATGATCCCGAAGCGGCTGTAGAGGGCATTCGAGATGGGCTGGGCGCTGTCCGTGCACGTCGCGTGGGTGGCGTCCTCGGAACCCGCCAGCACGCGGGACAGGAGGCGCCGTCCCAGGCCGCGCTCCTGGTACCCCGGTTGCACGAACAGCATGGCCAGGAACCAGACGTGCTCGCGTAGGAGCGCCGAGACGAACCCGACCACCTGGCCGCCGGCGCCGGCCGGATCGGCGTCCATCGGCGCGCCGCCGGCATCGGCGGCGTCCGCGACCGCGACCAGGAAGCCCTGCGGGTCGGTCGCCAGGAGGTGCCCGAGCAGCCCCAGCAGCGGTCCGGACGACAGCGGCATGGCCGGCCGTCCCACCCGCAGACCGTACTCGGTCAGTCCGGCGTGCCAGACGCCGACGCAGGCCGGCAGGTCGCCCGGGCGCGCCGGTCGAAGCCGAACCGGCGGCTCGGTGCCCGGCGCGGTCGTCACGTGGCGTCCGGGCTCGTCACGCCGGCTCGATCGGGCCGCCGACCGGCGCCTCGGTTGCCTCGCGCTCGAGCTCGGCCGACATGAAGACATCGAGGTCGCCGTCAAGAACGGCCGCCGTGTTCGACGTCTCCACCTCGGTCCGGTGATCCTTGACCATCTGGTAGGGATGCAGGACGTAGCTCCGGATCTGGTTTCCCCAGCCGGCCTCGACGTGCTCGCCCCTGAGGAGGCGCAGCTCGACCTCCTTCTCCTCCAGCCGCCGCTCGAGGATCCGGGCCGCCAGGACCTTGGCCGCGGTCTCCCGGTTCTGGGTCGCGGAGCGCTCGTTCTGGCAGGTCACCACGATGCCGGTCGGGACGTGGATGAGGCGCACCGCCGAGTTCGTCTTCTGGACGTGCTGGCCGCCGGCCCCGGACGAGCGGTACATCTCGACCCGGATCTCGTCCCAGTTGAGCTCCACCTCGGCCTCGTCCTCGACTTCGGGCATCACCTCGATAAGCGCGAACGTGGTCTGGCGACGCTTCTGGGAGTCGTACGGGCTGATCCGCACGAGCCGGTGCACGCCGCGCTCGGCGCGAAGCCAGCCGTAGGCCCGGCGGCCGTCGACGCTGAACGTCACGCTCTTGAGGCCGGTCTGCTCGCCCTCCGTCTGGTCGAGGACCTCCGTGGAGAAATGGTGGCGCTCGGCCCAGCGGAGGAACATGCGGAGGAGCATCTCCGCCCAGTCGGTGGCCTCCGTCCCGCCGGCGCCCGCGCTGATCGTGACCAGCGCGCCGCGCTGGTCGTACTCCCCCGAGAAGAGCAGCGCCGTGCGCTCGCGCTCGAACGAGACCCGGAGCGCCTCGGCGTCACGGTCGATCTCGGCGAGCATCTCCGCGTCGTCGGCCTCGGCGGCGAGGTCGGCCAGCTCCTCGAGGCCCGTGGCGCGCGATTCCAGGTCCTGCCAGATCGCGAGCTCGCCGCGCAGCCCGTCGGCCTCGCGAAGGATTCGCTGCGCTCCCCGCTGATCGTCCCAGAATCCCGGGACCCCGATCAGCGCATCGAGCTCCGCAACACGTGCTTCCTTGGCCGGGAGGTCAAAGACGCCCCGAGGTCGCGTGGATCCGTCCGGCAAGCTCGCGGAGGCCGGCCCGGTCCATCTAGGCCCGGCCTCGAACGTCCTGGAGGAGGATCGGCCGGAGCTCGATGAGCCGCAGGGCGGTCTTGCTCCGGGCGACGACGGGGTTCACGCAGGCACAGTACGCGTTGTGAGGGCAGACGCCGCAGTTGCCGTCGCAGTCCAGCGCCGCGGCGTAACTGCAATTCCGGCAGTCTCGCTCGCAGGCGATCAGATCGACGAAGGCGGTGTCCGTGATCTGCTTCACTGCTCCCTCATGCACTGCAGTCGCAACGTCTGGCCGGTCGCATTCCCGCCGGGACGGGAGCTGGGAACCGCCGGCCGAGGCAATGGTGTGAGTATACGGGGCCGACTCGAAGCGGCCAAGAGGGAGTTTTTCGGCCCGTGAACGGCGGGTGAACGGCCGCCCGGTGCCGGACCCGCGGTGCCCGCCACAGGCAGCGGCGACGCCGGGAGGCGGGTTGCCGTCGCTGCCAGGTGCCGGTCAGGGCTGGCCTGGCGACCCCAGCTCCGGGCCGATGGCGCCCCCGAGCAGACCGTAGTAGGCCAGCGCCCCGAGCTCGTGGATGGTCGCCTCGACGCGAGGCCCCAGCTCGGCGTCGGCCGGGCTCGATGTGGTCGGTGAGCCGTACGCCTCGATCCCGAGGTCCCTGGCCATCAGGATCACGCGCAGCATGTGCGTCCGATCGGACACGAAGAGGGCGCTTCGCAGGCCGTGCTCGCGCAGGATGCCGGCGACCGCCTCCAGCGACTCGAGCGTCGAACGGCCGTGATCCTCCCCGAGAATGCTGGAGTCCGGGACGCCGCGCGCCACCGCGTAGGCGCGCGCGCTCGCGGCCTCCGTGGTCCGGTCGCCCTCGCGAC
>JARLHH010000131.1 GCA_031292335.1 Candidatus Limnocylindrales bacterium
AGCCTACGCCCACGCGACAGCCGGCAGGCCGTCGGCGGGTATCGTTGGGGGCGCGGTGGTCGTTCGGGCGAAGTGCGCGCCGCCGGGCAGGCAGGGTTGGATGATGTCGCGCAGGGCGTTGGCCTGGGGCCTCGCGCTCGTCGGGCTGGTCGTGCTCCTGGCGGGCGCAGCGGTCGTCACGGGAGCGCTCGGGACGCCCTCCGCCTCTTCGACCGCGACCCCGGCCGGCGCGCTCCCGTCCGCGTCGGCCTCGGAGGATCCGCACGCCCTGACCGTCGCCAACGTCACGCGCTCGCTGCAGGAGAACGCCGGGTTCATGCCGCTCGCCAACTTCGAGAACCTGCGCGTCACCCTTTCGGCGAGCGGGGACGAGGTGGAGCTCGACGCGCGGCCGAACCTCGTGCTGGACGAGCACTCCTTCCTGCTGCAGGCCGGCTCGGACGCGCTTGTCGCTGCCAAGGCGATCATCGGCTGGTACCCCACGGTCCTGCAGATCGACGTCACGCTCGAGGGAACCTTCAGCGACGGCGCCGGGGGCTCCAGCGTCCAGCCGGGCGTGTCGCTGACCCTGAGCAGCGCGACGGTCCTGGGCTGGACGTCCGGGACGGTGGCGGCGCCCGACCCGGGCACGGTCCTCTGCTACGCGGACGCGTACGCCATCAACCCCGCCATCTGGAACGTGCTGAGCGCGGACGACCGCGGATGCCTGGCGGCGCCGACGGGACAGTGACCGCGGAGTTCGAAGGCGTCAGGCCGGTGCGCCGGCGCGGCGATCGAGCGCCGCAAGGATGATCCCCGCCGCGCCGTCGAAGCCAATCCGCCCGGTGTCGATGGCGAGGTCGTACAGGCGCACGTCGAGCCAGTCGCGCCCGTAGACCTGCTTGTTGTAGGCGCGCCGGTTGGCGTCCATCTGGTGGATGCGCCGCGCCGCCGCGGCCTGGTCGAGCTTCTCGCGCTCCATCACGATCCGCTCGCGGAACGCGCGGTCCGCGTGCAGGAAGACGTGGAGCACGTCCGGGCGATCGCGCAGGATGTTGGCGCCGCCCCGGCCGACGATCACCACGTTCCCCGCCCGGGCCACCTCCCGCACGACGTCCTGGGTCAGCTGCAGGACCTCGCGGCGCGGATCGTAGGCCGCGTCGGGATACGGGGGATCCCACGCGACGCCGAGCCCGGCAGCCAGCGGGGAGAACGGCGCGGCCAACCGGTCGAGCAGGGACGCGGAGTGCTCATCCTCCGCCTCCACGTCCGCGAGCGGGACCGAGGCGCGCCGGGCCACCTCGGCGATGAGCGCCTGGTCCACGACGTCGAGGTGCCGGCGCTCCGCGACCAGCTTTGCGACGCTCGATCCGCCGGCTCCGAACTGCCTGGAGATCGTGATGACCGGCATCGTTCACCTCCGCCGCCCGGCCCCCGGCCGGGCCCTTCCAACGTTCGTCGGCACCGGGCTCTCGACGCCCGAGGGGCCGAGCTCGGGCTACGCCTGGTCGAGCCCATCGGCACGGACGGGCACCCGGGCGCCCTCCGTTGCCGTCTCCACGGCCGCGGGCGCCGGTGCCTCGGTGGCGGCGTGCGTGGCCCGCAGCGGCAGCTCGTGGAGGAACAGGGCAGACACGCAGGCAATGATCGCAGCCCCCACGCCGATCCACATGGAGTTCCCGAGCGCGATCGAGAACGCCTCGTGGAAGCCGTTGAGGAAGATCTGCTGGAACTGGGCGGGGACCTGGGTCAGGAACTGGGTCGAGCTGCCGCCGCCCACCGAGGTCAGGTCCTGCCCGATGTTGAACCCCGCCGGCGCGACGGCCGGGACCGCCGCCGCCGGGGCGCCCTTGGCGATGATCTGGTCGCGCAGGAGACCCCAGGTCAGGTTGTTCTGGAACACCGTGAACGCCACGGTCAGGCCGACCGAGGTGCCGATCTGGCGGAACAGGGTGAGGTCGCTGGTGGCCGTCCCGAGCAGCCGGAACGGCACCGCGTTCTGCACGATCAGTGTGAAGACGGCCATCATCGGCCCCACGCCGACGCCGGTCACGATCATCCAGAGCCAGAGGTTCAGCGTCGTCGTCTCCGTCCGCAGGTTCGTGAACAGGGTCAGGCCGACGGCGACGAGGGCCATGGACCCCACGAGCAGCCACTTGTAGTGCCCGGTGCGGCTGACGATCTGGCCGGACGCGATCGAGCTCGCGATCAGCCCGATGAGGAACGGCATCAGGTCGTAGCCGGAGGCCGTCGAGCTCGCCCCCTGGACGATCTGGAACCAGAGCGGCAGGAAGATGATCGCGGTCGCGAAGCCGAAGGTGGCGAAGAAGGTGGCGATCGCGGAGACCGTGAAGGTGGCATTGCGGAACAGCCCGAGCGGGATGACCGGATCCTCGGCGCGCCTTTCCGCGAGGACGAATACGACCAGGAAGACCGCGCCCATCACGAAGCCGCCGATGACCACGGGATCGGTCCAGTCGCCGTTCTCGGCGACCGTCAGGGCGACGAGGATGGGGACGATCGCCAGCATGAGCGTCACCACGCCCGGCACGTCCAGGTTGAAACGACTGCCGGCCCGCTTGACGGTGGGGAGCAGGTGCCAGATGAAGTAGAGCGCGACCAGCCCGATCGGCAGGTTCACGTAGAAGACCCAGTGCCAGCTGATGTGGTCGGTGAGGAAGCCGCCCAGGAACGGGCCGACGAGGAACGCGATGCCGAAGACTGCCCCGAAGAGCCCCTGGTACTTGCCGCGCTCGGCCGGCGTGAACAGGTCGCCGATCACGGCGAGCGAGATCGGGAAGAGCGCTCCCGCGCCCAGGCCCTGGATGCCGCGGAACAGGATCAGCTGCCACATCGTCTGGCTCAGGCCCGAGAGGGCGGAGCCGATCAGGAACAGCACGATCCCGAACATCAGGAGCGGTCGCCGGCCGTAGAGGTCCGACAGCTTTCCGTAGACGGGGATCGTCACGGTGCTGGTGAGCAGGTATGCGGTGACCACCCAGGTGTAGTAGTCGGCGCCCTGCAGGTCGGTGACGATGCGGGGCAGCACCGGGCCGACGATCGTCTGGTCGAGCGCCGACAGGAACATGCCGAGCAGGACCGCGAAGAGGATCTCGAACCGGGCCCGCGGGTTGACCTCGATCGCGGGATGCGTGAAACCAGGGGCGGCGGAGAGGGCCGGCGGGCTTTCCATGGGACGGGTCTCCTGGTTGGCGTGAGCTCACCGAACCGGCGTTGAGCGCGCCGGCGTTCGGCGGGGCGTCCTGGCAGCGCAGGTCGGCGTCGAACACGCCGGCCGCGAACTGCGCAAGGGTAGCGCGTCCGCGCGTGAAGCCTCCTGGGGCGCAGGGAGCGTGGTGCGCGATACGGCTGGCAGCCGGGGCGCGAGGAGCGTACCATCCGCTACCCAGCCAATCGGAGGTCTCGATCGTCGCTTCCTTCCCGGCCGGAGGGCAGCCCGTGATGGGCGGTCCGAGGGCCGCGACTCGTCCGTACGACCTGCGTCGCCTGTCCACCCCGGGGATCCCTCGGGTGCGTCAGGCGCACCGCGCCGTCCTGTCCGGCGCCGGGTTCCACGTGCGGCCGAGCTGGGTGGCGGGCGGCCTGCTCGTCGGGGCGCTCCTGTCCACGGGGATGGTGGCCGGATCGACCGGGACCGCAGCGGCGGCGAACGCCGAGTCCGAAGGTGGCGTCCTTGCGGCCCGCGCGGCTGTCCGCAGCCAGGGCGCACCGGGGCCCGGCGGGGCGCAGCTCTCCTTCGCCGTCTCCGCGCTGCCGAGCGCCACCCCCGCCCCGACGAGCTCGGCCCTGCTCGATCGCTCCGGCGCAGGCCCGGGTACCGAAGCGCCGGTGCGCCGGCCGATGCTCGCGTCCGTGAAGACCGGCCCCGCGGCAACGCCCCGCCCCGCCGCGACGCGCGGTCCCGCCGCGACGCGCGGTCCCGCCGCGACAGCGCATGTGGCCGCGACGGCCCATCCTCCGACACCCGCCGCGACGCCGCGCCCGAAGGCGAGGCCTCGTGCCACGTCCGCCCCCGTCACGAAATCGTCGGCTTCCGCTGCAGCGACCCCGAAGCCGCGCCCCTCTCCCACGCCGAAACCGGCGCCCGCGATCGTCTACCTGCATCGCGCTTCCGGGCGCGCCACGTGGGGCAACTTCGGAGGCGCCGTGATCACCCGCCTGCTGCCCGGGACCCGCATCAAGGTGTGCGGTCGTCTTGGCTGCTGGGAGGGCGTGTCGTCCGGGTACGGGCCCTCGCCCGATGGCGACAACCTCGTCGACCTCGACGCAGCCATCTTCCGGCGCATCAACGGTCCGCTGAGCACCGGAGTCGGCGAGGTCGTGCTGAGCTGGCGCTGACGGCTCCGCATGGATCGCGGCTCCAGACGAGGATCACGGCCGCACCGAGAGGATGACGGCCGAACCGAGAGGATCACGGCACCGATGCTGGCCGACGTGAGAAACGGGCTCGATCGCCTCCCCCGGGTGACGCTGGCCACCCTTCCCACACCGCTCCACGAGCTTCACCGCCTGCGCGACGCGCTCGGCGGCAACGGGCGATCGCCGCGGATCCTGGTCAAGCGCGACGATCTCACGGGCCTCGCCGGTGGCGGCAACAAGGCGCGCAAGCTGGAGTTCCTGGTCGCCGATGCGCTCCGGGAGGGAGCGACCATGCTCGTCACAACCGGCGGCGCGCAGTCCAACCATGCCCGGATGACGGCGGCAGCCGGCCGGATGGTCGGGCTCGGCACGAGCCTGGTCCTGACCGCCGACACGGACGCGCCGGAGATCCAGGGCAACCTGCTCCTCGATCACCTGTTCGGCGCGGAGGTCCACTTCATCCGCGCGGGAGACGACCCCGCGCTGGCCACCGGGCCGGGCGAGGCGGAGACGGTCGCCGAGGTGGTCG
>JARLHH010000016.1 GCA_031292335.1 Candidatus Limnocylindrales bacterium
GCCCGAGCCAACCAGCCGGAACGTCGGCTATCGTCCGAGGTCGGACCACCCCTGGAACCGGCCGGGCCCCAGGGCCCCCAGCCGGATGGCCCTGACAGATTCACTGAGCAGGTGAACTGACAGAGTCACGGAGCAACGACAGGCCCTTGACACCATCGCCGGGCTGGATGTACCCTCCGCCGGTCGCGGCCGGACCGCGACGCCCAGATGAGAGGTATGTCACCGAATGAGCACGTGGATCTTCCTCGCGAGCGCCCGGGAGCGGCACTGCGCCGATCCTGTTGGCGCGCTCTGCGGGCGATCCGTGCCCAGCTCGGCCTAGTCACGCGGCGGTAGCGCCGCCAGGACAGCAGCCGAAGCCGCGGGCCGGATCAGGGCCCAGCGGCTTTTTCATTGCCCCGCCTCGGCGCGGGGCGGCGACCCGGAGCCGCGGGCCATCGACGCAGGGACAGACGTCGGGCTTGCGGCTCTTCTCGTTCTCGAGGAGTGTCGCGCCAGCCGCCCGGCCCCATCGGGTTCGCCGCACCGAGACGAGAAACGGGAGCCCAACCGTGAGCACGACCCTCATACCCGAACAGAAGAACAGGGTCCGCCTGCCCGTCTCGGCCAACGTCGAGGCCCCGGCCGCGATGCCCAGCCTTGCCCCGCTCGACAGGCGCCGCTCGGGCCCGCCCGCGCTGCTCCTGGAGCACGTCGGGAAGACGTTCGTCATCGGCCGCCGCAGGAAGCCGGTCGCGGCGATCTCCGACGTCTCGATGCGCGTCGAGCGCGCCGAGATCTACGGCGTGCTGGGCGCCAACGGGAGCGGGAAGTCGACGCTGATCCGCCTCGTGTCCACCCTGCTGACGATCGACACGGGACGCGCCGAGGTCTTCGGGTTCGACGTGGAGCACGACGAGATGGCCGTCAAGCGCCTGATCAACCGGGTCAGCGTGGACGCGGCCTTCTTCAAGAAGCTCTCGCCGTACGAGAACCTCGCCTTCGCGGCGCGCCTGTACGGCCTGCATGCCGGCGATGCGCGACGGGAGGCCGTCCGGATCCTTGCCCGGCTCGGCATCTCCGAGAAGCGCATGGGGAGCCCGATCGAGCAGATGAGCCGGGGCATGCAGCAGAAGGTCGCCATCGCGCGGGCGCTGCTGACCTCACCGACGCTGCTGCTGCTCGACGAGCCCACCACCGGCCTCGACCCCCGCTCGAAGCTGGAAGTCCAGTCCTTCGTGGAGGACCTTCGGGCGACCCACGACGCCACGATCCTGCTCACGACACACGACATGGCGGAGGCAGACCGCCTCTGCGACCGGATCGCGATCCTCGACGGCGGCCAGCTCGTCGCCGAGGACACGCCCGGCGGCCTCAAGGCCCGCGTGGCCCGCGAGACCGGCCTGGCACCCACGCTCGACAACGTCTTCATGACCTACACCGGCCGCTCCCTCGACGAGGACGTCGAGACCGACGGCCCGGAGGACGACGAATGACCACGCACGCACCCCGTGCCGGCCGCGACCGGCCACCCGGCCCCTTCTTCCATGCCACCCACGACCACCGGGAGGTGCACCCGATGAATGCCCAGATCCAGGTCCTGCAGGCGGTCCACGCGGACCGCATCGCGCGGCTCCATGCCGAGGCGCGCCAGGCGCGCCTCGCGCGGTCCGCGCGAACTGACGAGCGGCGGCTTCGCCGCGCGCTCGGACGCTCGCTGATCCGGGCCGGCCAGCGGATCGCCGCCGAGGCGACCGCACCGGAGCGAACCATCGAGCACGTGACGCCGGCCGGCTCCCGCTGATGCGGGGCCGGCCGGCCTCCCCCACCCTATGGGAGACCCTCCAGTGACAACCGCCAGTCGCCCGATGACGACCGCGGCCCGCGAGCTCAGCGCGTCGGCCGCCTTCATCGAGCGCAACTTCAACCTGAGCCGCCGCTACTGGGGCTGGGAGCTCGCCTTCCTGGTCTACGCGGTGGCCGGCGCCCTGTCGATCTCGTTCATCGGGGCCGCCGCCGCCGACAAGCGGCTCATCTTCAGCCTCGTCATCGGGGCCATCTTCTGGAACTACCTGTCCACGGTCTTCAGCTTCATCGCCGAGACGATCAGCTGGGAGCGCTGGGAGGGGACCCTCGAGTACACGATGATGGCGCCGGTCCGGCGCGCGTCGCAGCTCGCCGGGTCGACCACCTACGCGATCCTCTACGGCCTCGTCCACACCTCCGTCATCCTCCTCGTCCTGACGCTCTTCTTCGAGCTGGACCTGTCGCACGCGAACTTCCTCACCGCGACGGTGGTGATGTTCGCCGGCTCGTTCTCGGTCGTCGGGATCGGGATCATGGCGGCGATCCTGCCGCTGCTCTACGTGGAGCGCGGCGCCCAGATGACCTTCGTCATCCAGTCCTGCCTCCTGGTCGTGAGCGGCGTCTACTACCCGGTCAGCGTGCTGCCGGGCTGGATGCAGGTCGCGGCAGCCTTCTCGCCGGCGACGTACATCCTCGACGGCGTCCGCAAGGGGCTGATGGAGGGCGCGTCCGTGACATCGGTCTTTCATGACCTGTGGCCGCTCGCGCTCATGGGGGCGATCCTGATCCCGACGGGGCTGTGGCTTTTCGGGCGCGCGGAGCACTACGCGAAGCGCACCGGCAAGCTCAAGCGGGTGGGCTGACCGATGACAACCGTCGTCGCGGCGACCCCCACTCTCGTTCCGGGGCTCCTCCTCCGGCCGGTCCGCTGGCCGGAGGAGGCCCATCGCATCGCCGAGATCAACAACACGAGCCGCCTCGCCGCCGGCAGCCTCACCGTGATCACCGTCGAGATGCTCCGCTCGTCCTACGACCACCTGGTGAACAGCGACCTGGCCGCCGATCTGCGCCTTGCGGAGGTCGATGGCCGCCCCGTGGGCTATGTCCGCGTACAGTGGACCGATGAGAATCGGGGCGACCGCGTCCATTCTGCCGCCCTCTTCGTGACCCCAGACGCTCCCGCGGGCTCCTTCGCTGTCCTGTTGGACTGGATCCTGGCCCGCCACCTCGACGTCGCGCGCGCGCAGGGCCCGGTGGATCGGCCCCGGACCGCAAGCATCACGACGATGGGTGAGACGGCGGACGCCCGCGCCGCCCTCGATTCGCGCGCCTTCCTGGCGGCCCGCCACGGCTTCGAGATGCTGCGGCCGAACCTCGACGACATCCCCGCGCGCTCCCTCCCGGCCGGCGTGGAGGTCCGCCCTGCGCATGCCTCCCAGCTCCGGCGGATCTGGGAGGCGGACCTCGAGGCCTTCGCCGCTCACTGGGGCGCCGGCGCGGAAGACGGGTCCGAGGAGCGCTGGCAGGAGTTCCTGGCCGATCCACTCCGAGACCTTGCGCTGTGGCAGGTCGCCTGGGACGGCGACCAGATCGCCGGGATGGTTCGTCCGTTCATCAATGCCGACGAGAACGCCCGCCTCGGCGTCTCGCGCGGCTGGTGCGAGAACATCTCGACCCGCGCGCCGTGGCGCGGACGGGGCGTGGCGTCGGCGCTCATCTCGCGCGCGCTCCAGGCGCTTCGCGACCGCGGGATGACCGAGGCCGCGCTCGGCGTCGATGCGCAGAACGAGACCGGAGCACTCCAGCTCTACCAGCGGATGGGTTTCCGCGAGGCGGCCCGCGAGACCGAGTGGCGGCGCCCGCTCGTCCTCGACGGCGTCGCGGACGGCGGCGCCGTCGATGGAGCGGAGGCGTGAGCGCGCCGCTGGGTCCCCTCGCCGACACCGCCCACCTCACCCCGCTCGGCTGGGACGCCGGGTGGGAGGAGGCGTTCTCGATGCATGCCGGGGGCGTCCTCTCGCCGGCGCGCGTGGTGGCCGAGCACCGGGGCGCCTACGACGTGCTCGCCGCGGTCGGCGCCGCGCCGCTCACGGCCCGCGTCACGGGACGCCTCCGACACGACGCTCTCGGCCCGGGCGACTTCCCGGTTGTCGGCGACTGGGTGGCCGTCGACCCGCGCGCGGTCGACGGCACCGCCAGCATCCACGCCGTCGTCTCGCGGCGGACGCGGATCCAACGCCGTGCGCCGGCGGACCACGGCGCCCCGATGCAGGTGCTGGCGGCCAACGTCGACATCGTGATGATCGCGACCTCGCTCAACCGGGATCTCAACGCGCGCCGCCTGGAGCGCTTCCTTGCCACCGCCTGGGAATCCGGTGGCCGGCCCATTGTCGTCCTCACCAAGGTCGACCTCGCCGCGAACCCGGTGGAGGTGGCAGTCGCCGAGGCACAGCTCGAGGAGCTGGCCGTCGGGGTGCGCGTGCTCGCCACGAGCGCCGTGACCGGGGACGGGCTCGACGACGTCCGCGACCTCCTGCGGCCCGGCACCACCATCGCCCTGCTCGGATCGTCGGGGGTCGGCAAGAGCACGCTCATCAACGCCATTCTCGGCGAGCAGCGACTGGCGACGTCGGAGGTTCGCGCGGACGATGCCCGGGGACGCCACACGACGAGCGGCCGGCAGCTCGTGCCGCTTCCCGGTGGCGGCCTCCTCCTCGACACGCCCGGGATCCGCGAGCTCGCGCTCTGGGACGACGGCGCCGGCCTTGCGGCCGCCTTCCTGGACGTGGAGACGACCGCGGCCGGGTGCCGCTTCAGCGACTGCACCCACGAGCGGCAGCCCGGCTGTGCGGTGGAGGCCGCGGTCGTGAGCGGGGCTCTGCCGGCCGACCGGGTCGCCAGCTGGCAGAAGCTGATCCGCGAGGAGCGCCACCAGGCCGTGGAGCGGGATGCGCTCGCCCGGCGGGCCGAGCGCCGGAGATGGACGGTGATCGGACGTGCCGGCGCCGCCCGGGCGAAGGCCAAGCGGGGGGAGCTCGGACGATAGGCGCCGCGAGATCGGCGACCATCGCCGGCCGCTCGACGCGGACGTGCCCGTCGGCGGCGAGGCGCCCTAGCCCGGCAGCCGGCCCTCACGCGCGATGAGCTCCAGCAGCGGCCGCTCACGGGCGATCGTCGTCTCGCGGCCGTGTCCCGGCACCACGCGGAGGGCATCCTCGAGCCCGGCGAGCCGGGCCAGCGACTCCACCATCGCCTCCGCGTCACCGCCCGGGAGGTCCACCCTCCCCCAGCCTCCTGCGAAAAGCGTGTCGCCGGAGAAGATGATCCCGTCCTCTGCTGAGAGCAGGCACACCGAGCCCTCCGTGTGACCTGGGGTGTGGAGGACCTCCAGCCGCTGGTCCCCCAACCGGATCAGGCCTCCCTCGGCCAGCTCGACGGCGGGCACGCACGGCGGGATCGGGAACGGCGCGTAGAGCGGCTGGGGATCCGTCAGGTGATGCCAGTCCGCGCGATGGGCCGCGATCCGGGCACGTGCGGCGTCATCGGTCTGCCCCGCCGACCACGCCTGCAGCGCGGCGTTCTCGCCGGTGTGGTCCCAGTGACCGTGGGTCGACACGATCAGCACCAGCCGCCACCCGTGCCGGCCCAGCGCATCGACGATCCAGGGCAGGCCGGGGATCGCGCCGTCGATGACGATCGCCTCGCGCGTCCGCGGGTCACCGACCAGGCAGACGTTCGTCTGCAGCGGGCCGATGGCGCGGGTCAGGAGCTGCATCTGCGAGCCCCGACGAACGGCGCCACGACCGGCAGCCGGGGCTGCATGCTCAGGCCTCCAGCTTCTGCCGGGCGCACTCGAGGACGTCGGCGATCATCCTGCCCGCGGTCTCCTTGATCTGCCCTGGGCCCACCGCGGCGAGCATCCCCGCCACCTCGATCTCCGCGGTCCAGTCGACCGCGCTCGAGCCGTCTGCGGCGTCGGTCAGCACCACCGTCGCGTTCACCTCGACGCCGCCACCGGGCAGCGTGCCGCGGGCCCGAACCGTCGCATCGTCCGGCTCGTGGAGGTCCGCGTAGGCGACGTCGACCACGACCGTCGCGCTGAAGAAGCCCAGGCGGACCCTGGCCTGGGCACGAAACCGTCCGCCCCCGAGCGACTCGATCACGGGGCTGCCAGGGAGGCAGGGCGCCAGGCGCTCCGGATCCATCAGGAACGCCCACACCGTCGGACGCGGCGCGCGGATCCCGGCGCGGCCCTGGACCCTCACTCCACCGCCCCCTGATCCGGAGCGTCGGGGAGCGGCGCCCAGGTCGCGATCCCGGCCCGGCCCTCGACCACCAGGGAGAGGCGCACGCTCCCGTCGCCGGCGACCACGGCCCGCCGGTCCATCTCCTCCACGAGACGCGCATCCGCCGCAGACCCCGAGGCCACGAACAGCTGGTTCCGGAGCCATGCCAGGAGCGCGCCGCGGGATGCGAACACGCGCGGCGGGCGCGGCTCGAACGCCACCGCGGGCGCCCGGCCACGCGCCTCGAGGATGGCCAGGAACTCGCCCAGGCCCGGCAGCTCGACGTGCTCCTCGCCGTGCACCGCTTCCCAGAATGGGCCTACCGAGGCAGAGGGAGCCCGCTCGGTCATGACGGCCACGCACAGCCTGCCGGCCGCGGCCTCCATGGCGTCGATGAAGGCCGCGATCGCCTCGACGTCGTGTCCAAGATGGGCGATCAGCGCGACATCGGCGCGCGGGGTCGCCGCGCCCGTCGCCATCGGCCAGCGAGCGTGCACCAGCCGGACGTTGCGGATCCCGTGGCGGTCCATCGCCGCCCGGAGGGCGTCGAGCATGCCCGCCGACGGATCGAGGGCGATCACCTCGCGGACCCGGATCGCGAGCGGCAGGGCGTAGCGCCCGGCCCCGGCGCCGATGTCCAGCCACGTCTCGCCGGGCCGGGCGATCTCCAGGAGCCGCTCGAGCGTCCGGTCGCCCGAGCGGCGCGGGTCGTCCACGAACATCCCGGCAACCGGCGCGTAGAAGTCGCCGCTGTCCGGCACCTCCCGGACGCGCTCGGCCTGCTCGCGGTTGGCGCGGACGCGGGCCGCCCAGGCCGCGGCGAGCGACGTCGAGGCGGCGTGGCGCACCCCCGGCGCAGCCAGCGCTGCCAGGTCGCCCGGCGTGTCGACATCGGGGTTCGTGCCCGGCACCGCGACGCGGACCACCCGGACCGGATCGGCGGCCAGCAGCGGGCCCAGACCGCGGTCGCCCGCGACTCCCGCGACGAGCGGCCAGCCTGCCGGCAGCAGCAGGACCGGGTTCGGCGCCGCGTCCTCCGAGTACCGGGGCGCGACCGCGATCGTGCCCGCCGGAACGCGTGCGACGCACAGCTCGCGCACGACGGCCGCACGGACGCGAGGCTGGTCGGCAAGCAGGAACAGGACGCCGGCCGGGACCGGCGCGGCGGCGCCCAAGCCGAACCCAAGCCGGAGCGACGTCGCGAGGCCGCGCTCCGGTGCGGGGTTGACGGTGACGAGCACGCCGTCCAGCGCGGACGGCTGGACTGCCCGGACGGCGCCGAGGACCGCCCCGGCGTCGCGACCCAGCACGACGACCACGCGCCGGACGCCGGCGTCGCGAACGGCCTCCAGGACGTGGACGAGGAGCGGGCGCCCGTCGAGCGCAGCCATGACCTTGCCCCCGCCGAAGCGCGAACCGGCTCCCGCGGCCAGGATGACGGCGGCCATCTCCCCGGCGTCGCTCACCCGACGGCTCCTGCTCGCCGGAGCTGGTGCAACGGCACACCGGATCCGGCGTGGCGCTCGGCGACGATCTCCGCCATGATCGCGAGCGCCGTCTCGGCGGGTGACCGTCCGCCGAGGTCGAGCCCGATCGGTCCCCGGAGACGCGCCAGCTCGGAGTCGGTGACACCTGCGGCCAGCAGTCGCGCCCGCCGGTCGGCCTGGGTCTTGCTCGATCCGACCGCGCCCACGTAGCGACAGCCGCGCCGCAGCCCCGCGACGATCGCGGGTTCGTCGAACTTGACGTCGTGGGTGAGCACGGCGACAGAGTCGGACGGGCCCAGCCCGATCTCGTCGGCGACCTCGTCGGGCCAGCCGACGATCAGGCGATCGACGTCGGGGAAACGCTCCCGCGTCGCGAAGGCCGCCCGCCCGTCGATGACCACGGTCTGGTAGCCGAGAACCTGCGCGATGCTCACGAGCGGCATCGCCACCTGGACGGCACCCACGACGATGAGCCGCGGGGCGGCCAGGTACGCCTCCAGAAAGTACTGGCGACCGGAGACCGTGACGGTCGCCGACCTGCCCTCCCTGAGCGCTGCGCGTGCGGCCCGGACGATCTCCGCGTCGGCCCCCGGCGACCCCGTCGTCCCCGCCAGTGTCCCGTCGGCAGCCACGATCAAGGCAGCCCCGGGAGGCTCGCCCATCCCGGGCGGATGCGGTCCGAAGGCCGCGCCCGGCGCGTCGGCCGGCAGCGGGATCACCACCACGGAGCCGCTCAGGGCGGCCGCCGCCTGCAGGACCTCGGGCCGCAGGTACGGCTCCACCAGGACGTCGATCGTGCCGCCACA
>JARLHH010000132.1 GCA_031292335.1 Candidatus Limnocylindrales bacterium
CCCCCCCCCCAAACCCCCCCCCCCCCCCCCCCCCCCCCCCCCCCCCCCCCCCCCCCCCCCCCCCCCCCCCCCCCCCCCCGCCCGCCCCCCCCCGCGGCTCTTCTTTGCGCTCCGGCGACGCTGCGGGCGCGATTCCCGTGCTGTAGAGTTCGAGGCCAGCCTAGGGCATGAGGGACGAGGCAATGGATGTCATGGCCGCACAGGACGGGCCCACGGGGATGCCGGCCCCCGGATCAGCGACCGCCGTCGCACCGGGCGTCTCGGAGCCGCTGCTGAAGTTGCGCGGCATCAGCAAGCACTTCGGCGCGGTCCAGGCGCTGTACGGGGTCGACCTCGACCTCCCCAACGGGCAGGTCACTGCCCTCTGCGGCGACAACGGCGCCGGCAAGTCGGTGCTGACCAAGAGCATCGCCGGCATCCACACGGTGGACGCGGGCGAGATCTTCTGGGAGGGACGCCAGGTCCACATCACCAGCCCGAAGGATTCGGCGGCGCTGGGAATCGAGACGGTCTACCAGGACCTGGCGCTGGCGGACAACCTGGACATCGTTCAGAACATGTTCCTGGGCCGAGAGCGTGTGACGCGCGTCATGCTCGACGAGGACAGCATGGAGCGCGCCGCGGCGGAGACCCTGGCGAGCCTCCACGTGACCACGGTGCGCTCGATCCGCCAGCCCGTCGCCACCCTCTCCGGAGGGCAGCGCCAGGCCGTGGCGGTCGCCAAGGCCGTGATGTGGAACTCGAAGCTGGTCATGCTCGACGAGCCGACCGCGGCCCTCGGCGTGGCCCAGACCAGGATGGTGCTCGATCTCATCCTGCGGCTCAAGGAGCACGGCCTGGCCGTCATGGTGATCTCGCACAACCTCAACGACGTCTTCGAGGTCGCCGACCGGGTCGCCGTCCTCCGGCTCGGGCGGATGGTCGCCCAGGACGCCATCTCGGCCTTCGACCGGCAGAGCGTGGTGGACTTCATGACCACGGGCGCGTCGAGCCGCGAGGTCGCTGGCTCCGGCTCCAGCCACGAGAGGAACTGAAGACATGGCGAGGATCGAAGGAGAGCCCGCAGGAGCGTCCGCTCCCGTGCTCGCGGTCGCGGCCGAGGATGCACTGGACCTGACCGCTGCCGACGTCGAGGTGATCCCCCCGGCCATCGTCGCGCAGTCCCTCGGCCAGTACCTGCGAGCCTGGACCGCCCGGGTCCGGGGTGGCGATGCCGGGGTCCTGCCCGTGGCGATTGCCCTTGTCGCCGTCTTCGTGGTCTTCACGATCGTCAGCAAGAACCACGTCTTCCTCTCGGCCGGCAACCTGGTGAACCTGTTCGACCAGAGCGCGGTCTTCATCGTGCTCGCGATCGCCGAAGGCTTCGTCCTGCTGCTAGGCGAGATCGACCTCTCGATCGGCTACGTTGCGGCGATCGGCGGCATCGTGGCCGCCGAGCTCGTCCAGCCCCAGTACAACTGGCCCTGGTGGGCGGCGATCATCGCCGCGCTCGTCGTCTGTGGCGCGATCGGCGCGATCCAGGGGACCATCATCACCCGGCTGCGCATGCCCGCCTTCATCGTCACGCTGGCCGGCTACTTGATGTGGTTCGGCGTCATGATCTACATGCTCGGCGCCGCGGGTGGCGTCGGGATCACGAGCACCCTATGGGGAGGCCAGGTCGGCCTGTACGGCATCGTCTACAGCTACATCGAGCCGACGATCAGCTGGATCGGGCTCGTCGTGGTGGTCGGTGTGCTCGGCGCGATGATGTGGCGGCGCGACGCTGGGCGGCGTCGCAACGGCCTGGTCGCCCCGCCGATGGGTCTGACCGTCGCGAAGATCGCGTTCGTGGCCGCCGCCGGGATCATCGTGGTGGCGATCTGCAACCTCAACCGGGGCAGCTTCCTGCCGATCATCGGCGTGCCGTTCGTGGTGCCCCTCGTCCTCGTCGTGCTCGGCGCCTGGACGGTCCTGCTCGAGCGGATGCAGTTCGGACGCCACATCTACGCCGTGGGAGGCAACGCGGAGGCTGCGCGGCGGGCCGGCATCAACGTGCCCCGCCTGCGCACGATCTGCTTCATCCTCTGCTCGATGACCGCGGGTATCGCGGGCGTGATCTACTGCTCGACGCTGGGCGGCATGACGACCAACATCAACGGCGGCCAGCTGGTCCTGTACGCGGTCGCGGCAGCGGTCATCGGCGGGACCAGCCTCTTCGGCGGCCGGGGCCGCGCGATCCACGGCCTGCTCGGCGGGCTTGTGATCGGCGCCATCTACAACGGCCTCTACCTGCTGGGGCTGGAGATCCAGTGGCAGCTGATCGTCACCGGGCTCGTCCTCCTCGCCGCGGTGAGCGTCGACTCGCTCTCGCGCAAGTAGGCGGTCGGCCCGGCCGGCGCGTGACGCCGTTCGCAACGGAGGCAGCCTGACGGGCGCGGGGATGCCGGCGCCGTTCAGCACGTTCGTCAACCTGCGGGCGATCGGCGTCTCGTACGCCTGGTTCCGCGAGCAGTCCCGGCGGCTGGAGGCCGCGGGCTATGACGGCGTCGCGATCTGGGACCACTTCGTGAGTCGCGGCGTCCGCCGCGACCCCGTCCTGGAGTGCTGGACGACGCTCGCGGCGCTGGCCGGGAGCACGAGCACGCTGCGCCTGATGACGTTCGTCCTCAACGTGATGAACCGCCCGCCGTCGGTCGCCGCCCGCATGGCCGCGACCCTGCAGGAGGCCAGCGGCGGCCGCCTCGTGCTCGGAATCGGCATCGGGGGGCACCCGGCCGAGCACCTTGCCTACGGGATCCCGTTCCCGGCCGCGCCCGAGCGGGTCGCCCGGCTGGAGGAGGCCGTGGCAGTGATGCGGGCGCTCTGGACCGGCGGGCCGGTGACCCGCGACTCGCCGTTCTACCCGCTGGCCGGGGCGCACGCGTTTCCGATCCCCCAGCCGGTTCCGGCGGTCATCGTGGGCGCCGAGTCGGTGCCCGGCGCCGCGCTGGCCGGGCGCATCGGCGACGGCTGGACCGTGCCCGCCGGGCTGCTCGCCGAGCGGCTGCCGGTCTACCTCGAGGCGCTCGCAGGCCGCGGGCGCGACCGAACGGAGGTCAGCATCCTCGCCGCGTTCGACCTGGCGAAGGGCGAATCGCTGGCCGGGAGCCCCTGGGTGGAGGATCCGGCCGGCACGGCGTCGCGCTGGCAGGCGACGGGCGCTGATGGCGCCGTCGTGGCTGCGCGCACCACGGACGACGTCGATCTCCTCGTCGAGGCGGCCGGCAGGCGCTGAGCGGCCGAGCGTGGGAAGATCGGCGGCGTGACATCGAGCACCGGCCGCCAGGCCACTCCCGAGCTGACGCACGCCTGTATTCGTTGCGGCGCGCCGATCCCGCTCGAGGATGCCCTCTGCGCCGCCTGCAACCCCGGTGGGCTGGAGCAGCCGGCCGCCTCGCAGGCGCACGGCACCGTCTTCGGGGGGATCGCCCTGGCGGTGGTCGCGATGCTCGTTGTTGCGACGTTCTTCGTCGGCGGCGAAGGCCCGTTCACGGGGCAGCTCGCAGCGGCGACGCCGGTTGAAGGTGGCCTGATGCTGACGCTCAGGGTGACCAACTCCGGCCGGCAGGACGGGCACGCCACCTGCCGGGTCTGGGACCCGTCCTATCTCGGCAACCCGCCTGTCGAGACCCTCGTGCGGACGCCGTCGATCCCGGCCGGCGGGACGCTGGCGTTCGATCAGCGGGTTGCCGATCTCGGGACCCAGCCGCGCTCGCTCGCGGTGGATTGCTCGCGATGACCGCGCTGATTTCGGCGGCGGAGGTCGCGCCGGCGGGTGGCGCGTGGAGCGCGGAGCTCGCGGCTGCCGTCGAGCTCGTCGAGACGGCCGGTCGCCTCGTGGCCGGCCGTTACGAGGACAGCGGCCCGGTGGCGTACAAGGGGGCCCGCGACATCGTGACCGAGGTCGACCATGCCTCCGAGGCGCTGATCCGCGACGGCCTGGCCCGCACGTTCCCCGCCGACGCGTTCTTCGGCGAGGAATCGGGCCGCGATGCGACGGTCGCCGCGCGCGTGTGGGTCTGCGACCCGGTGGACGGCACCATCAACTACGCCAACGGCCTGCCGTTCTTCTGCGTCTCGCTCGCGCTCGTGCAGGACGGCCGGCCCGTCGTGGGCGTGGTCCACGATCCGCTCCGCCGGGAGACGTTCGCCGCGGTGGCGGGCGGGCCGGCGCTGCTCGACGGCCGGCCCGTCGGCGTCTCGGCCAAGGAGCGGCTGTCCGACGTGGTGATGGCCCTCACGGTGGGCGGTCACGCGCCGGCCCGCCGGATCGCGCGGGTGCGCCACGAGATCCGCGTCTCGCGCACGATGGGCTCGGCGGCGCTCTCGCTCGTCTACGTCGCGAACGGCCGCTTCGACGCCTTCAGCCAGACGACGGGCCTGTCCACGTGGGACGTGGCAGCGGCGGGCTTCATCGCGGAGCGGGCGGGCGCCGTCGTCACCGATCTCCGCGGAGGGTCGTGGTTCGACCTGGCGGCGCCGGCCGGCGGCATCGGCATCCTCGCCGCGCCACCCGCCCACCACGCGCGCCTGCTGACCCTCCTCGGCGACTCGAAGCGCGCTGCGGCTGTCGGCCGCCTACCCGGCCGCGCGCCAGCGGTGCGGCCGACCGGCGAGGCCGGGTAGCCCCCAGCGCTCGCAGAACGCCGGCCAGGCCTGCGGGTCGGCGCCCTGCCAGCGGAGCGCGTCGGGGCCCGGTGTGTCGAGCGGCACGTGCGTGCGGAGCGTCGCCAGGTCGCGGAAGAGGAGCGCATCGGGCCACCGGTCGCGGAGGGTCGCGGCCAGCCGCTCGGCGCCGCGCACCGACCCGGGCCAGGTCCGGGGAGCTGCCTCGCGGATCCCCTCCAGCGTCCCGAACGCGGCGAGCAGGGCCGCGGCGCCCTTCGACCCGAAGCCGGGGATCCCCGGGAAGCCGTCCGCCGCGTCGCCGACGAGCGCCAGGTAGTCGGGGATCGCCGCCGGCGGCACGCCCCATTTCGCCCGCACGCCGGCCTCGTCATAGGTGATGTCGCGGCGCCGATCGCGGAGCACCACCCGGCCGTCGCGGACCACCTGCGCGAGGTCCTTGTCGGGCGTGCAGACCAGGATCCGGTCCACGCCGGGCGCCTCCGCCCAGCCCACCGCGGCGGTGGCCAGCGCGTCGTCGGCCTCCCACTCGACCATCGGCCAGAGCACGAACCCGAGCGCCGCGATCGCTTCCTCGGCAACCGGGAACTGGGCCAGCAGGTCCCCAGGGACGCCCGCCTCGCTCTTGTAGCCCGGCCAGAGGTCGTTCCTGGCCGAGCGGATCACCCGGTCGTGCGCGCAGCCGACGTGGGTGGCGCCCTCGTCGCGGACCAGCGCGAGCAGCGTCGCGGCGAGGCCGGCGACCGCGGTCAGGGAGATCCCGTCACGACCGCGGACGGGCGGCCGCGGCGCATGGTACGCCCGGAACAGCTCGTACGTCGCATCGACGAGGTGGAGGTCCATGGGCGTCCCTGGGCAGGCCGGGCGGTCCGCGTCAGCGCGGGCCGGTCAGCCCGCGTCGGCGCCGGCGCCGCCGATCGCCTCGGCGTGGCGCGCCTCGACCATCTCCTTGAGCCGTTCGAGGTCGGCCTGGAAGATCGCGCCGAGGATCGGCTTCTGGACCAGCTGGCCCAGGTTCGGGAAGAGCGGCGGCACCAATCGCTCGTCCCAGCGCACGAGCGTGCGCCCCGCGTCCAGCGCCTCCAGCGCGATCCGCCCGGATCCGGCGAAGACACCCACGTGCCGGATCCCGAACGCCACCGGGGGATCGTAGACGTCGATCTCCACCAGGTCCACCACGCCGACCAGAAAGATCCGGACGTCCGCCTCGCCGCGCGACCCGATCCCCGCCGGACCCGGCGTGAGGAGGCGCACGGACTTCATCTCGTGCATCCAGAGCGGCTGCCGCTCGATGTCCGACACGGCTTCCCAGACCGCCTCGATCGGCGCGTCGATCGCGATCGCCATCTTCATGACCGGATCCGGCCCCTCGCCCGCCGCGATCAGCGAGCCGAGCCAGCGCTCGGTCGCCACGGCCGCGCCCAGGCCGGTCGCACCGAGCAGCAGGAGCCGCGCCAGCCGGCTCACGAGGCGCCCTCGACCGCCGCGCCGGCCGGCCGCACCAGCTCCACGCCAGCCTCGGCGAGCTCGCGCAGCGCCATCGCGCCGTCGCCGGCGTTGAGGTCCACGGCTCGGACGCCCTCCACGAGGACGCTCGTCGGGTAGCCGATGGCGATCGCATCGAGCGCGGTTGCCCGGACGCAGTAGTCGGTCGCCAGCCCGCACACGACAACGCGGCGGATGCCGCGCGCGGCCAGGAGCCGCCCGAGCTCCGTGGGCGCCGGGGTCTCGTCGCGCGGGTCGCGGACCGTGAAGCCGGAGTAGCCGTCCTCCCCGTCCACGCCCTTTTGGACCGCCGGTCCGGCGCCGGCGTCGAGGGACGGGTGGAACGCGGCGCCCCACGTGCCCGCGACGCAGTGGACCGGCCAGCGCCCGCCGTCCTTCGCGAAGTGGGGAGTGGAGGGCGGGTGCCAGTCCTGGGTGTAGGCGACGAATGCGCCGGCGGCGACCGCCGCGGCGATCTGCTCGTTGACGTACGGCACGATCGCGCCACCGCCCGCGACGGAGAGGCTTCCGGCCGGGTCGGCGAAGTCGTTCTGGAGGTCGACGACGATGAGCGCGGTCCTCGGATCGTAGCCCGGCTGCATGGCGCGACTCTACCCCAGCCGTCCTGCCAGCGTCCCGCGGCACGATGGGCTACGCTCCGGGCAATGCCGACCGGCCTGCACCCGGAACGCCCGCGTCGCGACGGGCGATCCGCCGGGACCCCGGCCCAGCCTGACCCGCTCCCAGCGCCAGGAGTGCCCACGATGTACTCGGACGAGTTCAAGCACCAGCTGCCGGACGTCGATCCGGGCGAGACCGCCGACTGGATCGCCTCCTTCGACGAGCTCGTCGACCAGGAGAGCGCCGACCGCGCCCGCTTCGTCATGTACAAGCTCCTCAAGCGGGCCCGCCAGCGCCACGTGGGCCTGCCGCCGCTGACGCAGACCCGCTACATCAACACGATCAGCCCGGAGCAGGAGCCCTACTTCCCGGGCGACGAGGCGATCGAGCGGCGGATCCGGCGCCTGGTCCGCTGGAACGCGGTGGCGATGGTGCTGCGCGCCAACAGCAGCTCGCCCGGGATCGGCGGCCACCTTTCGACCTACGCCAGCTCCGCGAGCCTCTACGAGGTCGGCTTCAACTGGTTCTTCCGGGGCAAGGACGCCGGGGCCGGCGACCAGATCTTCTACCAGGGCCATGCCGCGCCGGGCATGTATGCGCGCGCATTCCTCGAGGGGCGCCTGAGCGCCGACCAGCTCGACCACTTCCGTCGCGAGGTCCAGCCCGGGCAGGGCCTCTCGTCGTACCCCCATCCCCGCCTGATGCCGGAGTTCTGGGAGTTCCCGACCGTCAGCATGGGCCTGGGCCCGATCGCCGCGATCTATCAGGCGCGCTTCAACCGCTACCTGCAGCACCGTGGCATCGCGGACACCAGCGGCTCGCGCGTCTGGGCCTTCCTCGGCGACGGCGAGATGGACGAGCCGGAGGCGCTCGGCGCCCTGTGGGTCGCCGGCCGGGAGCAGCTCGACAACCTCACCTTCGTCGTCAACTGCAACCTGCAGCGCCTGGACGGCCCGGTCCGCGGCAACGGCAAGATCATCCAGGAGCTGGAGGGCATCTTCCGCGGCGCCGGCTGGAACGTGATCAAGGTGATCTGGGGCCGCGAGTGGGACGAGCTGCTGGCCCGCGACACCGAGGGGACGCTCGTCAACAAGATGAACGAGACGGTCGACGGCGAGTTCCAGAAGTACTCGGTCGCCGGCGGGGCCTACATCCGCCAGCACTTCTTCGGCCCCGACCCGCGCCTCGGGCGCCTGGTCGAGCACCTCTCCGACGACGACCTGACCCGCCTGCGGCGCGGCGGGCACGACTACCGGAAGCTCTACGCCGCCTACAAGCTGGCCACCGAGTTCCAGGGCGCGCCCACGGTGATCCTGGCCAAGACGATCAAGGGCTGGACGCTCGGCTCCAACGTCGAGGGCCGCAACATCACCCACCAGGCCAAGAAGCTCTCCGAGGCCGAGCTGCGCATCTTCCGCGACCGGCTGGAGCTCCCGATCCCCGACGAGCAGCTCGCGGACGCGCCGTACTACCGCCCGGGCCCCGACTCCGAGGAGATGCGCTACCTCCTGGAGCGGCGGCGGGCGCTCGGCGGCGAGCTGCCGAAGCGCGTCGTCCGGAGCCGGCCGCTGCCGGCCCCCGTCCCCGAGACCGACGCGGAGTTCGCCGCCGGCTCCTCGACCGCCGTCAGCACCACCATGGTGTTCGCCAAGCTCCTCCGCAACCTCATGCGCGACCCGGGGTTCGGCAAGCGGGTGGTCCCGATCATTCCCGACGAGGCGCGCACGTTCGGCATGGACCCCCTCTTCAAGGAGGTGGGCATCTACGCCAGCCGGGGCCAGCAGTACGAGCCGGTCGACTCGGACCTGGTCCTCTCCTACCGGGAGGCGAAGGACGGCCAGGTCCTGGAGGAGGGGATCACCGAGGCGGGTTCCATGGCCTCGCTCCAGGCGGCCGCCACCTCGTACGCCACGCACGGCGAGCCGATGGTCCCCTTCTACATCTTCTACTCGATGTTCGGGTTCCAGCGGACCGGCGACCAGGCCTGGGCGCTGGCCGACGCTCGCGGCCGCGGCTTCATGCTGGGCGCCACCGCCGGCCGCACCAGCCTGAACGGCGAGGGCCTCCAGCACGAGGACGGGCACAGCCAGCTCCTTGCGTCCACGATTCCGAGCATCCGTGCCTACGACCCCGCCTATGCGTACGAGCTGGCCACGATCATCCGGGACGGCATCGAGCGCATGTACGGGCGTGGCGAGGACGTCTACTACTACGTCACGCTCTACAACGAGAACTACCCGATGCCGCCCGCGCCCGGCGGGGTCACCGAAGGCATCGTGCGCGGGATCTACCGCGTGCTGGCGGGTCCCGAGGTGGTCGGCGGAGCGAAGGCCCGGGTGCGGCTCGTTGGGTCCGGGGCGATCCTGCAGCAGGCGGTCGCCGCCCGGACGCTCCTGGCGGAACGCTTCGGGATCGCCGCCGAGGTCTACAGTGCGACCTCCTGGCAGCAGCTGCGCGTCGACGCGCTCGAGGCGGAGCGCTGGAACCGGCTCCATCCGACGGAGCCGGCCCGGACGCCGTACATCTCCTCGGTGCTCGGGCCCGAGGGGGGCCCGGTCGTGCTGGTCTCTGACTGGCTGAAGGCTGTCCCGGACCTGCTCGGCCGCTGGCTCCCCGCGGGATACGTCTCCCTCGGTACCGAGGGCTTCGGCCGCAGCGACACCCGCGAAGCCCTCCGGGCGCTTTTCGAGATCGACGCCCCGAACATCGCGGTGGCGGCGCTGAGGGCGATGGCCCGGGCCGGCGACCTGCCCGCCGCCGACGTGGCGGCCGCGATCGCGCTGCTCGGGATCGACCCGGAGAAGCTCGACCCGCTCGCCTTCTGAGCCCGGCCCCGCGGACCCCCGGGCGCGCGCCGCGGCGGGGAACGCGCCCCGGGCGGTCGCGGAACCGTCGGTTGGCCGCGGGCGTCAGGGGTTTCCAACCAGTCGCCTGCCGTGCGGCAGCCGTACGAAGGAGCACTCCATGACCTCGAGCACCGGATCCCTGTCCCGACCGCGTCTCGGTTGGCTCGCCGCCGGCGCCTTTGCCGGCCTGGCGCTGGCCGTCGCCTTCGGCCCTGCCCTCGTTCCGCCTGCCGCGCGTGCCGTCGACCCGGCGACCGCCCCGGAGCACACGATCAGCGTGAGCGGGCTCGGGCGGGTCACCGTCGTGCCGGACGTCGCCGACGTCAGCGTCGGCGTCTCGCTCACCCGGACCACGGTGAACGATGCCCAGGCTGCGGCAGCCACCGCCATGACCGCCGTGATCGCGGCGCTCCACAAGGCCGGGGTCGCGGACAAGGACATCCAGACGACGTCGCTTACCCTGCAGCCCGTCTACGACTACCCGGCGAACGGCAGCGCGCCCAAGCTGACCGGCTACCAGATCGCGAACACGGTCCAGGCGACCGTGCGTGAACTCGGCACGATCTCGGACGTCATCGACGGTGCGCTCGCCGCCGGCGCCACGACCCTCAACGGGATCACCTTCCGCGTCGACGACCCGAGCGCCGCGGAGGCCCAGGCGCGCGTCGCGGCGATGCAGGACGCTCGCTCCAAGGCTGACCAGCTTGCCAAGGCGGCCGGCGTCTCGATCACGGGCGTCGCGTCGATCACGGAGCAGTCCGAGAACGTCCCGGTTCCGGTGCCCTACTTCGCGGCCGCCGGCGGGGCCGACAAGGCCGCCTCCACGCCGGTCCAGGCCGGCACCAACGAGGTCGACGTCTCGGTGAGCGTGGTCTACCTGATCCCCTGATCGGGGTCCCCTGAGCATCACCAGTCTCGGTATCCTGCGGGGAGTGCCACTCCCCGCAGGATTTCCCGTCTTCATCGTCGACGCGTTCGCTGAGGGCCCGTTCGCGGGCAATCCTGCCGGCGTCGTCCTCCTCGATGCGCCGCGTGACGACGGCTGGCGCCAGGAGGTGGCGGCGGAGCTGCGCCACTCGGAGACGGCGTTCCTGGTGCCGGCCGGCCCGGCGGCGTGGAACCTCCGCTGGTTCACCCCCACCACGGAGGTCGACCTGTGCGGGCACGCCACGCTCGCGAGCGCCCACGTCCTCTGGGAGACGGGCCGGCTCGAGGCCGGCCTGCCTGCGCGCTTCGCGACGCGGAGCGGCGACGTCTCGGCCGTGTTGCTCGCCGACGGGCGGATCGAGCTGGACCTGCCGGCCGATCCCGTCGTATCGGTCGAACCGCCTGCCGGGCTCCAGGGGGCCCTTGGATGCGTGCCCGTCTTCGTGGGCCGCGGTGCCGACAACCTGCTCGTGGAGCTCGCGTCGGCGGCCGACGTGCGGCGACTCGCGCCCGACCTGGCCTGGCTGGAGGCAAACCTCCCCGACGGACTGATCGCGACGGCCCTCGCCGACGTGCCGGGCGCCGCGATCGTCTCGCGTTACTTCTGTCCGACGGCCGGGATCCCGGAGGACCCCGTCACCGGCTCCGCTCACTGCGCGCTCGCCCCGTACTGGGCACCGCGCCTGGGAGCCGCCTTCCGGGCGCTCCAGGTGTCCGGGCGCGGCGGGGTCCTCGACGTCACGCTTCGCGGCGACCGGGTCGGCGTGGCCGGTCGCGCCGTCACGCGCGTCGCGGGGACGCTCCGCGCCTGAGAACCGTCAGGGTGCGGCCGTCGGAGCGGGCGCGGCGCAGGCGCCCACGAGCGCCGCGGCAGCCAGGACCGCGACGATCCGCGCGGCCCCCATCACAGCGCGATGCGCCTCCCCGACGCCGCGCTGGCGTGGACCGCGTCGGTGAACGTCATGTAGGCGACGCCCGTGGCGAAGTCGTTGAGCGTCACCGGCTCGAGGCCGCGGATGGCGGCCACGAACGCCTCCTCGACCCGCCACGTGCCCCGCTCGGCCGCCGTGATCTCGACCGGCGCAGGAGGAGACGCTGCGGGCCGGGCCAGGCTGACCTGCTGCGCGCCGAGATCGACCAGGAGGCTCCCCTCGTCGCCGTGGATCGAGACGGCGTTGGGTGGCGTGAAGTGGGCGTAGGCCGACACCTCGAACGTGCCGACGACTTCCCCGGGGAACCGCGCGGTCACGATCGCGTGGTCGGCGATGTCGGCCGGGATGGAGGCTCCGTCGGGGCCGGCCTGCCAGGGCGCGAAGTTCTCCAGCACGGCCCCGACCTCCGTCGCCTGGCCCAGCCAGCGTGCGACCGACTCGTAGAGGATCCCGAGCGTCATGATGTTGTTGCCGCTGAAGCGCCGCTCCCGGCGCCACTGGTCGCGGCCCGTCGCCGCGACAGCGCCTGCCCAGGTGGCCCGGAATGCGCGCGGCGTCCCGATCGCGCCGTCCCGGAGCAGGCGCTGGACGGTGCGGTCGGCGAAGAAGCTGAACGGGCCCGGCACGAGCATCGCGACACGGTCCGGCCGCGCCAGCGATGCCGCCAGCATGGCCCGGGCCTCGGCCGCGTCCATCGCCATCCGGCCCTCGCAGAGGACGTGGCGACCGGCCCCCAGGGCGGCGATCGTGACCGGCGCGTGGAGGTACGGCCAGGTCGCAACGACGACGGCATCGATCGACGGGTCGGCGACCAGATCCTGCCAGCTCCCGTAGGCGGTCGGGATGGCCAGCTCGTCGACCGCGCGACGCGTGCTGGCAGGGGAGCGCGCCACGACACCGGTGATCTCGACGCCGGTGATGGCACGAAGGCCGGGCACGTGCCGGGAGCGGGCGATCCCGCCGGCCCCGACCAGCCCGACCCGGATGATGTCGCTCATGTGCGTTGCTCCGTCCTGATGGTGAGATCGCTGCCCGGAGCGTACTCCGGGAGCCTCGCCGCGAGCGCGGCCGCGAGCCCCGGCGTCGCGCCGAGCGCGTCGTGGCGGAAGAAGACAAAGGCGTCGCGACCGTCGGCCAGGAACGGCTCCACGCGCGCCGCCCACGCGTCGAGGTCGGCCGTCCCGTAGCGCTCGCGTCGCAGCCGCAGGTAGACGAACGGTCCGGTCACCGTCAACGGTGGGTCGGGGGCGTCGTCCGTCTCGGTGCAGACGATCGCCGCGCCGGCGGCACCGGCGATCGCGAAGACCTCGTCCACGTGCCACGCCGGGTCCTGGAGCTCGAGCGCCAGGGGCAGCTCCCGCGGCCATGCGGCGAGCAGCGCCGCGAGGCGAGCGTCGTCACGGTGACGGTCGGCTGGGATCCGCGCGAGCGCCACGCCGAGCCGGAGGCCGAACCCGGCCAGCGGGGCGAGCAGCCATGACAGCGTGTCGGCCGGGTCGCCTGTGTAGGCACGAACGATGCCCGTTCGGAGCAGCTTGACGCTGAACTGGAACCCCGGTGGCGTCCGGGCCGCCCAGGCTGCCGCCTGTTCCGCTGAGGGCTGCCTGTAGTAGGTCGTGCTCAGCTCGACGGCAGGCAGGCGCTCCGCGTACGCGGACAGGAAGGCATCGCCGCGCGTTCCTGCCGGGTAGAACGCCGGGACCCAGGCGGGATAGGCGAAGCCGCTCGTCCCGACGTAGAGCGCGCCGCGCGTGACGGCCGGACGGTCGGCCCGGGGCGCGCCCGTCAGGGCTCCGGGGTCGGGCAGGGGAGCGGCACCGGTTGGGCCGCATTCCGGAGCCCGTCAACCACAGTCTCGAGCGCGCGGATGAAGGCATCCCGGTCGGCGGATGGGATGCGAGCAAGGAAGTGGGCCTCGACGCCCCGCAGGTGCACGGGCGAGGCGTCGCGCAGCCGCGTGAACCCGGAATCGGTGAGCGTTGCCCAGGAGACGCGCGCATCTTCCTGGCACGCGGCGCGGGCCACCAGCCCGGCCGACTCCAGCCGGTCCACGAGCCGGGAGACGCCGCTCCGTGACAGGACCACCCGATCCGCGAGATCGCTCATGCGCAGGCGCCGGTTGTCGGCAAGCGCCAGCTGGACGAGCGCGTCGTACTCGGCGAGCCCCAGGTCCCGCTCCGCATGGAGCTCCGCCTCCAGCCGGCGGGTGACGCTGGCATAGGCGCGGAGGAACGCGATCCACCCGCGCAGGCGCGGGTCGTCGGCGCGCGGGACGGGCAGCTCGGTGAGGGGGCGGTCGATCGTGTCGGTCATTGGGGGATCCTACGTGGTCGGACCGGATCCGGGAACCCAATCCAATCCAGTTTCCGCAACGAAGTTGTTGTTGCGTACGCAACTATGACGTGATATGGTTGCGCAGTCAACTACAGGACCCGGTGCGGACGCAACCGGGTCGACAGAGAGCAGGGACATCGCAATGAACACGTGGCAGCTCGACACCGCCCACACCACCGTCAGCTTCACCGCGAAGCACATGATGATCACGAAGACGCGCGGCATCTTCAAAGGCGTCTCCGGAACGATCGACTTCGATGAGGCCAATCCGGCGGCGTCGGCGGTCAGCGTGACGATCCCGGCCGCGACCATCGACACCGGCATGGAGCCGCGCGACAACCATCTTCGCTCCGCGGACTTCCTCGACGCGGAGAACTTCCCGACGCTTACGTTCAAGAGCACGTC